>WFNQ01000249.1 GCA_015488565.1 Thiomicrorhabdus sp. | reverse complement strand
CTCTTTTTTTATTAACTAAATTAAAGGTTTTCTATGGGTGTTATTTAGGGTGCTGATAATAGGTGTTATTGAGGTAGTCAGCCAGTTCCTCTATTTCATCATCAAATAAGCCAATGCCTAAATTTTCATTACAAAACCGGATGCTTTTGACTAGCTTGGGAAAGGAGTCTGTTTTATTTGGATTATAAGGTTTGTCTGCATGACACCTAATGCAATTGTTATCATCATGAAGCACTTTGCCTGGGTGGGGTTCTGCCATGACGCTTTGTGGTATGAGCATTTGGCTGGATATGGCAATTGAGAGGGAGAGTGTTTTGAACGGTATTTTTTTCATGGTTGTACCCTTTGAAAGAAGTGAAGGTGATTAACCTCCTCGGTTTTAATTCTACGCACTTTATATCAAAAACAAAATCAAAAAAAATTGTGCAGTAACAGAGCTTGTTTATCTCAGTTCGAATCTGTATTTTTTAAAAAGAACAAAAATAACCTCTCAGTGGGTTATAAATAATTCAAGTAACGGTTCAGGGATAAGCGGAGTCGTTACGAACAAAAAAATGAATAACTAGGAGAGTAAAGAGTGAGTGAGCTAACTTATATTAAGGGTAAAGATGACTGTTTAGAACGGTCGATTGCCAATATGCAACGTATTTTAAAAGAGGCAGGTTTTGATATTGTAGAAGCTTCTTGGTTAAACCCTGTGACCAATGTTTTTTCATTGCATATTTACGATGCTCGCTGTCCTGGATTGTTTACTAATGGTAAAGGAACCAGCCGAAAATCAACGCTTGCCAGTGCGCTAGGAGAGTATTTAGAGCGATTGTCTACCAACTATTTCTTTTCAGACTACTGGCTTGAATCTAAACCTGATGAAGCACAGGGGTCTTGGTTGTATTACCCAACCGAAAAATCCTTTTCGGAAACCACGTTTAAACAGTGTTTAACAGATGACTTGTGGGCTTTTTATGATGAAAATAGTGAAATCGAATTTTGTGACTTATTGAGTTTTAATGATTCTCAAAATGAGGTGAGATCCATTGCCATGCAACAGGTTTCAACAGGCGAAACCGCTTACTTTCCAATGAACTTGTTTAGTAATTTATATGCGAGTAATGGGTTATCTGCTGGAAACACGGCCGCAGAAGCTCAGGTACAAGGGTTATCTGAGATTTTTGAACGTTGGGTCAAAAATAAAATTATGCGAGAAAATATCTGTTTGCCAGAAGTACCAAATGAAATTGTTCAATTGTATCCCGATGTTGTGCAAGCCATTAAATCGCTTAATAAAAAGGGCATTGCCTTGTCGATACGAGATGCCTCACTGGGTGGGCAATTCCCGGTGATTAATGTGACTTTATTTGAGCAAAAAACAGGGCTTTGTTTTGCTTCATTTGGTGCGCACCCTATGTTTGAGGTTGCTTTAGAACGAACCTTGACCGAGTCTTTACAAGGGCGTGAACTAGGCCACTTGGATGGCTTTCAGATGCCTGTATTTGATACCTTTGTTGTGGCGGAAGATGAGAACTTAGAAAATCATTTTATTGATTCAAGTGGCTTGATTCATGGTCATTTTATTTCAGATAACTATGACCATGAGTTTGTTCATTGGGATTTTTCTGGCAGTACAGAAGAGCAGTGGTCACAGCTTTGTGGCAAGGTTGCAGAACAAGGGTGCTCTGTTTATGTTGCCAACTATAATCATTATGACTTTGAAGCGTGTCGAATTGTTGTGCCAGGCATGTCAGAGATTTATCCGAATAGTGAGTTGATTGATAGCAATCAAAATACAGGGCGTATTTTACGTGAATGTTTATTGGATTTAGATCAAAGCAGTGACTTTTTAGGTTTAACAACCTTAATGGATGAGCTGGGCTTAAGCGATCATCAAGGCGTAGCCTCTTTAATTGGTTTAATGCCTGATCCCAAGAGTTTTTGGGCCGAGCTTAAAGTGGTTGAATTAAAGTTTTGGTGTTATTTAGCGGCACAATCTTATGAAGATGCGCTTGAAATGGTTCAGGATGCACTGTGCTTTATGTCCCCTAATAATCCGTGGTTATTGGCTTATCGTGCGTTGCAATATGGAATTGAAATGCAGCTTAATGATGAGGTAAATACCTATTCTATGGCATGCTTATTTGGACAGGACGTTAGTGAGCAGGCTTGGCTCAATATCAGTGGTGAGCAAGCATTGTGGGGAGAAGCCATTGGGTTGGATATTTTCAAATCCAGCGGTCGACACCAAGCTTTGTTGGAAATCTATCAGCAAACTCGTGCGGTAAAAGCAGAAAAAATGAAGGGGTAGTTTGAGTTGAGACCTTCCTTGGAAGGTCTCTTTTATCTATTTAAAAATCGTAAATAAGGGTTAACGTGGTTTGAGTGTCCGTCTTTTTAATATTGGCAGCGGCAGGATTATCATTGTATCGATGCTTGTAAGCGGCTTTGACATTCATGTTATCCGCCACTTTGACTTTAAAGCCAGTATTGGCTTCAAATTTAGTACGGTTACTGCCCGCTAAAAGAAGAGCATCTTGAGAAAAGGTGACCATGTCATTGATTTTATGGTTAAAATCAAGCTTTAATCGACCAATCGTTTGATCGGTCGTCTTGCCACCTGCGGTACTGGTTAAGGTCGTTGATTGAAAACCCAGTCCAATTTCACCTGTTAGCATTGTACTATCTGTCTGGTAGAGTCTTTTACCCAAACCCAAAGAAAGTGTGGCGTCTAGGTCAATTTCTTCAAAGCGACTGTTCTCAAACTGCCCTCCGATAAAACTATAATAGCTACGGTCCTCATCGTAAAAATGATTTTGTTGTAGGTCGAGTAAGTAACGTTCTTGTGTTTGAATATCATTTTCAGATTTATAGTTAACCTCAAGGATAGACTTTAACTCAGAATGGGCTTTATTATAGTTGAGCTTGATTGCCCCAAATACACTGGTTGTTGTCGTGTTTCCTGTGCTGCTGTTGTAACCCGCTTCACCACTGCCTGAAAGTCCAAGTGATTGAGGATCGGCGGCAATAGATGAGAGAGGGATGAGTGTCATGCCAATGAAAGCGAAGGCATTGATTGAACGAGTTGAAAGCATGGTATTTACCTTTTTAATAATATAATTTATTCGGGCGGTAGTTTTACTTACCCCTGTTTTTGGGTAGGGGCATTTTACCGTAATTTAATGCAAATACAAATTTGGTATTCTTTTTGAAAGCGGGCGTCATTTTTTTAGAGGCTAAGAAAAAATGATGATTCTATGCATGGAATCGGGCAATTTTGGTAGAATGTGTCATAAATTTGCTATATTGAATCCTTACGATAAGAAGATGGAAATACCATGAAGCTTGATTTTTTAGACTTTGAACAACCCATTGCTGAGTTAGAGGCAAAAATTGATGAATTACGTCATTTAGATGGTGGAGATGTTAATTTGGTGCAAGAAATTGCGGCGTTAGAAGAGAAGCGTAAGAATTTGACGGAATCAACGTTTAAAAAATTAACCGATGTCCAAATTGCTAAATTATCACGTCACCCACAGCGACCTTATGCATTGGATTACATTCCTGAGATTTTTACCGACTTTAAAGAGCTGCATGGTGATCGTGCCTTTGCTGATGATGAAGCGATTGTGGCTGGATTAGCACGTTTAGACGGTCAGCCTGTGATGCTGATTACACAAGAAAAAGGGCGCGATACCAAAGAAAAAATTCGTCGTAACTTTGGAATGCCACGTCCAGAAGGGTATCGTAAAGCGTTGCGATTGATGAAAATGGCCGAACGTTTTGGCTTACCTATCATCACCTTTATTGACACGCCGGGTGCATACCCTGGTATTAATGCCGAAGAGCGCGGTCAAAGTGAAGCCATCGCTCGAAACCTAATTGAGATGGCCGAGTTAAAAGTACCGATTGTGTGTACCGTGATTGGTGAGGGTGGCTCGGGTGGTGCTTTGGCCATTGGAGTGGGTGATGTGATGATGATGATGGAGTATTCAACCTATTCAGTCATCTCCCCAGAGGGTTGTGCGTCTATATTGTGGAAAAATGCCGCGAATGCCGCTGATGCCGCTCAAGCATTGGGTATTACAGCCACGCGTTTAAAGGCTTTGGGGTTGATTGATGGGATTATTCCCGAGCCACTTGGCGGTGCACATCGAAACTACCAAGAAGCGGCAAGTAATCTAAAAAGTGCTTTGATTTCTCAATTGGATCAGCTTAAAGAGAAGCCGATTGATGAGTTGCTTGAGTCTCGTTATCAGCGTTACATGGCGTATGGTAACTTTGAAGGGTAGCACGAAGGATTCGTCGAGTGGTGTCTCCTTCTAATTGTCCTGAAAGCTTAACGTATTTTTCAGACGCCTTAAACGTATTTATTCACCAAACGGCTCATTTTTCTCAAATTTGTGTCGCTTACAGTGGCGGGTTAGATTCCACCGTTTTACTGCACTTACTCTCACAGTCGCCCCATCTAAAAGGGCGACTTATCGCACACCATATTCATCACGATTTACAAGAAAATGCATCGGAGTGGGTTAAACACTGCGAGGCATTTTGCCTATCTTTAAATATTCCATTTAAATCAACGAAACTTCAATGGCCATCCGTTAAGCGTGAAGGCATGGAATCGGTTGCTCGACGATTGCGTTATCAAGCGTTAACAAAGGGCTGTTGTCTTGATACCGATGCCTTGGTAACAGGGCATCATCAGCGCGACCAAGCAGAGACAGTCTTGTTAAATTTAGCCCGTGGCGCTGGCGTATCAGGTTTGGCCGCCATGCCTATGATAAAAGAATTGTCTACAATCACGGGAAGCGTACAGCATTGTCGTCCGTTGTTGCCTATTCCCTATTCAAAACTAAAAGCGTATGCAGAGCACTTTCATTTAATCTGGGTGGAAGATCCAAGCAATACCTTAACGCGTTATCGACGTAATGCCATTCGCCAAGAGGTTCTACCTGCGTTAAGCGCATACTGGCCAGAGGTTGACAAAACCTTGGCTCGAACCGCCGAACACATGTCAGAAGCGTCTGTTTTATTAAACCGAATGGCCGAACAAGCGGTCGCTAAAATGAAAGGGGGTGCGTTTTATTTTGACTTTGAACAACTAACGCATCTCGACTGGTTAGAGCAGAAAAACGCATTGCGTTACTGGTTGCTTCAATCCTTTGCTCTAACGCTATCGACAAGGCATTATCAGTGGATAAAGGAGGTATTATCTCAGCAAGCAGAGAGTCGAAATAGTGCATTTTCTTACCGACTGCAACAAGGTGAGCTACGGTTTTATAATAAACGTCTTTATTTATTAAAAAACAAATCGTTACCTTATTTATTTAAAGTTGATTTTAATGGTATTTGTCTGGAGAAATATCCGCATTTAGCATTAGGTTTTCATCAAGGAATACTAAAGGGATACCCCTTCTCTGTCGTGGCAGAAAAAACCTATTATGACTGGCAAATTGAGGCAAGTTGGTTGCCCAGAATGTCGTGCATGGTGGTGAGGAATATATCCAAAGAGGATGCGATAAATCGTAAAAAACTAAAGTCATTTTTTCAAAAAAATAAAATACCAGCTTGGGAGCGACCGTTTTGGCCGGTGTTAAGTTGTGATGGTGTTGTTGTCGCGGTTTTAGGTTGTTTTTCGTGTGTAAAAACGTCGGAAAATCTGATGGTTGAAGAGAGAGGGGGGGGGAGAAATATTCAACCCACTGTTTTGTTGTCAGTTTCTCAGCAAGAGTGTTCCCGTATTATGAACGGTAGTAACGGTATTTAGGTCAATAATTACATTGCTGAAAATGGGCTTTTCGTCTATAATTCTTTTCCATTCTGATTACTCGAAACCTTCGGTTTCTAACCCTTTAAAAGTGTGCTAAATGACTAAATTTATTTTTGTAACAGGTGGTGTGGTTTCTTCGTTAGGCAAAGGGATTGCCTCCGCTTCTTTGGGTGCTTTACTTGAGGCAAGAGGCCAAAAAGTAAGTATGCTAAAAATGGATCCCTACATCAACGTCGATCCCGGAACAATGAGTCCGCTTCAACATGGTGAGGTTTTTGTGACCGATGATGGCGCAGAAACCGATTTGGACTTAGGGCATTATGAGCGTTTTGTACAACGTCACTTTACCCGACGTAATAGCTTTTCGACTGGGCAAGTGTACGAAACCGTTATTCGCAATGAGCGTCGTGGAGACTATTTAGGCGGAACCGTTCAGGTCATTCCACATATTACCGATGAAATCAAAAACCGAATTCAAGCGGCGGCCGCAGGATATGACGTGGTTATGGTCGAAGTCGGCGGTACGGTGGGTGATATTGAATCTCTGCCTTTCTTAGAAGCCATTCGTTAGCTGAGTCTTGAAGTGGGTCGTGACCGATCTTTATTTATGCACCTGACATTGCTACCCTATATTGCCGTTGCTGGTGAGGTAAAAACCAAGCCAACCCAGCACTCGGTTAAAGAG
>WFNQ01000248.1 GCA_015488565.1 Thiomicrorhabdus sp. | reverse complement strand
TCGCTGTGTAAAATATAAGGAAGCAGTGCCAGCAGTGATGCCGTTAAATCAACATTATTTTGATTAAAGTGGTCGATACTGGCTTCACTTAGACCATTATTGATTAGGCGGCTGTATTGGTTGCCGTGGTCAATGATGGCGATAACACCACTTTTTGCTTCTTTTATATAGGTGACTTGATCTTCGGTTAAATTGGTTTTTCCCTGGCTATTAAAATAGGCAGTGAGTAGAGGTTTATAGCTTAGATGGGGGGATAAAATAAGGGTGATGAGTGTTAAGGCACTAAGAATCATCACAATAATGGTCTGTTTTTTTAGTGAGAGGGATAATAGAAATAAAGCGCCGACAATGGCGATTATGGCTGCCATGCTGAGCAGCAGTACTGCCGTTCCAAAGTTTGGAATCAGCCAAAATCCTGCAACCATAGAGCCTAAAATACCAGCAATGGTATTGACTCCAAAAGCTGTTGAACTGTCAGACTGCACTCGTTCTGGTGTTTGAGTGTAAAGCTTTAGTGCCAAAGGGAACAGCATCCCAAACAAAAAAGAGGGGGGGGAAATAAGTGCAAAAATGGCCAAGTATTTTAGAGTATTTTGGGCTGCAAAGCTAAAATCACTGTGGGTTAAATACGTTTGCAGTGCTGGAATGTAAGAGAGTCCAGAATAGGTGTATACCAGTAAAATAGATAGGGTGAGCAACGCATAGCCGAGCCATATAGAGGGTTCTTTAATGACATCAAGATAGTGTCGAATGACCCATGATCCTGTTGCGATAGCAAACAGTAAAATGGCAATCAGAGTAGAAAAACCATAGATCGTACTGCCAGTAAAAATAATTAAATACTTGCTCCAGCCAATCTCGGTGGCAATGGAAACAAACCCCGTGATAAACAGGACGCTCAGTGCTTTCCATTTTTGGCGGTTAAAAACAGGGGGGGGGAAAATATGAGAAGAGGCTGGGGCAGAAGTTTTTGGAATTTTATTGGTAACCCCCCCCTTTTGTGATGCGGAGATGGCTAGGAAGGCAACCACAATATTGATTAAAACGGCAGTGTAAATAGCCCCATCTAATCCAATCAATGGTACCAGAATAAAGCCACAAAGGAGTGCGCCCAATACAGCACCAAAGGTATTTAAACTATATACTTGTGCATAATATTTCCCCATGGTTTTACGTTCTTGAATGAGTAACGTTGAGATTAAAGGCAGTGTTGCTCCCATTGCGGTGGTTGGAATGAGCAAGAGCAGTGTGATAACGATAAATTTGAGCGCTGGAACGTCAGAAAATAGCGTTACATTGGCAATAAGATAATCTAAATTAAGCAAAATAGGCAGTAGTGCCAGCCCAGAAAAGGCAATGGTGATTTCAAGCACTGCGTAAGTGGTTAGAATGGGTCTTTTTTGATGGTTAACATAGCGAGACAGAAAGCTTCCTAGTCCTAATCCCAAAAAAAAGGCACCAATCACAATGCTTAAAGAGAGGCTGGTTGCTCCCATGCTGAGCGTGGCAAGCCGAATCCAAACCACTTGGTAGATCATGGCCGCCGTGCCAGAGCCAATTAAGAACAGAAAAATCAGAGCGTATCTATGAGGCATATTAAAATAACAGTTTATTTAAAAGTCGTTATTTTAGCACTAGCCTAACCATTCCATAATGCCTTTATAAGAATTTGGGCTTAAGATTTAAATTGACGCATGATAAACAGCATCAGTCCCATGCCAATAAAGGCACTGGCAAACCATGCCCAGCCGTGTAGACTACCTGAAATAATGGCACTAAAAAATCCGCCAATGTTACAGCCATAAGCGATAACAGCACCGTATCCCATTAACAGACCCGCAATGGTGGTTGAAAAGATGGTGCTGAATCTAACAGGGGGTAACGTTGTTTTACGGTTTTTGGTTGGGCTGTGCGTTAGATGGCTGATAATGTGATAAATTGCTACGCCTAAAAAGAATCCCAAACTGGTTAGAAAAATAGTGTCTTCAGACAGTGGTTTATTCATGCCCGTTTCATTGATTGCCGTAAACTCCCAAAAATCCCAGTCAATTTCCAGTTGAAGTAACTCAATACCAACCACGCCTAATTTAGGAAAAATCCAGCTGACCGCCCAAGGGCTACCCGCTAAAATTAATACCCATAAATTGAGCAGTGCCAGTAAGCTAACGGCCCAAATAATAGGTGACATACCCATAAAAAAGGTTGAGTTTGTTTTATCGAATAATGGTGCGATATGACCATGACGACGTTTTTCAATGGTTGAAACAATGAGATATAAAAGGGCAATTAAGCTTAAATTAAGCAGGAGTCCAATACCCCAATGCCATTCGGTTGCAAATGAAAATACCCCCCACTGTGAAAAGGTAAGCCAAAATTCAAATTGAGAGGCGGCAAAGGTGCCACCAATAATCATGCAAATAAAGACCCAATAAAAACGCAGTTTAAATTCACCTAATAGACGTAATGTTCCAGATGAACACGTGCCTGCTAACGCCATTCCCACGCCAAAAATAAATGCACCAAACAGAACATTTGCCCCTAAAGGTCGAATGGCACCCTGTACTGCCACATCGTATTCAGGCAGTAAGGTTAAGGCGGGGAAAAACAGCAAGCTGCCCAAGGCAAGCAGCCAAAGGTGACCACGTATGCCGATGGCCTTTTTTTCTTCCATAAACAGGCGCCAATAGCCGGTAAAGCCAAAGCCAAAATGAATAAAGGTAAACCCGAGTAAAATGCCTAACAGTAAAAGCTGTGATGTGTTTGCAGAAAGGGAAAGCATGGAAGCAATGAGTAAAAAGGAGAGAATCAATGCGGTGGGTTTACGCCATGCGCCTTGCGAGTGATAAAAGGTAAAAATCAAGACGCGCTCCTAGGGGTAAATATAAAGGGGACTATTAGGGTGAAAGGAGTATTCTATAAAAAAACAAACATTAAATAAAATGATTAAGTTTAATGTAAGTATCTTGTAATGAGATAATTCGTGAATATTTAAAGCCTGTCTGGTTGTCTTTGTACGTATTGATTAAACAGTTGATAAGGGTCTTCTTCCCCTCGTGGAATGTCTTTTGAAAGCGTTTTGATACGAGCTTCAATCACTAAGCTGGTATCGGTAATTAACCTGGCATTTTTAACCATTTTTTGGACCGTGTTTCGTGAAAATAAAAAGTAACGTGCTAACTCGTTGGGCTGGCGTAAATCGCCATATCGTATTGTTTCCATTGCTGTTTCTTGTTCATTAAAGTAAGTTGTGGTGCGATCAAAATCCATTACGAGTTGTTGATTGCTTCCTAACAGTACGATGCCTCCCATTTCAAGGTCTCCAAAGACAACCCCTTTGGGAAAGACACGGTAAAATGTTTTAAAAATAGCTTGTAGGGTGGCTGTGTCTACTCGTAGTAAATTAAGGTGGTAGCCAAATATCCCGTCTGGTTTTAGGCGAGATTTAACTAATTGAAAAAATTCTTGACTGTATTGGCGCGTGGCGCCTGGTTGCCAAACATAAGGTGCTTGTGCGGTAACAATGCTGTAATGTTCGTTGTCATTTCTTAGCGCATCTCTAAAATCTTTGTATTCAATCTCAGCACGGCCATCGTCTAAAGAGGTGAAATTAACCAGTAGGTTTAATACCATCATGGATTCCACTACTTTGGGTTCGGGTTCAATGGTTTTGACCACGCCTTCTAAATCACTGTTTGCCAAAACGCGTGTAATAATGCCTGCTCTAAAGCCTAATACAAGTGCCTCTGTTGCATTTTCTTGTAG
>WFNQ01000247.1 GCA_015488565.1 Thiomicrorhabdus sp. | reverse complement strand
GGGTAACGTGAAAAGTAGAGATTGATGTACTCTTGTGCGGTTCCACGTGAAACGTTAAGTTGCTTGGCGAGGCCAAAGGCGGACATGCCGTAAATTAATCCAAAGTTAACGGCTTTGGCACTGCGACGTTGTTCGGTGGTGACTTGATCCAGTGCCACGCCAAAAATCTCAGCGGCGGTGGCTTTGTGAATGTCTAGCCCTTGTGAAAAGGCGTTAAGCAACCCTTGATCGCCAGATAAATGTGCCATGATTCTGAGCTCAATTTGAGAGTAATCGGCGGCCACCAGTTGGTAGCCTTTTCGTGCAATAAAGGCTTGTCGAATACGTCGGCCTTCGGCAGTACGAACGGGAATGTTTTGTAAGTTGGGTTCGGTAGAGGACAATCGTCCCGTTGAAGCCACGGCTTGCTGGTAAGAGGTGTGAATACGCCCTGTATCAGGATCAATTTGTTTGGGCAGTGAGTCGGTGTAGGTGGATTTGAGCTTGGCAAGGCTACGGTATTCTAAAATTAAAATGGGCATTTCATGCCCTTGTTCTGCCAACTCGGCCAAAACGGGTTCGGCGGTTGAGGGTTGACCTTTGGGAGTCTTTTTAATAATGGGTAGTTCTAGCGTTTCAAACAGCACCACTTGCAGTTGTTTGGAGGAGTTGAGGTTAAAGTCCGTGCCTGCAATTAAGTGTGCTTTTTGTTCAAGCTCGGCTAATTTAAGCGTGATTTCTTCACTCTGTTTGGCCAGCATGTCGGTGTCCAGCAACACACCGTTGCGTTCCATGTGTGCTAAAACGGGCATTAAAGGCATTTCTATGTCAGTAAACACGTTCTTTAAGGTTGGTTCTGCTTCTAATTGTTGCCAAAGTGTTTTATGAAGTTGCAGGGTAATATCGGCATCTTCGGCAGCATAAGGGGCGGCGGTTTTGATCTCTATTTGGTTGAATTTGAGTTGTTTTTTGCCTTTTCCTGCAATCTCTTCAAAGTGGGTGGTGCGGTGGTTTAGGTATTTAAGCGCTAAATCGTCCATATTGTGGCGAGTGGCCACGCTGTTTAAGGTATACGATTCCAGCATGGTATCAAACTGAATGCCTTTGAGTGAGATGCCGTGATTTTGCAACACATGCCAGTCATATTTTAAATTTTGACCACATTTAAAGATATTTTCATCTTCTAAAATAGGTTTAACTCGATCTAAAACCGTTTGTAAATCCAGTTGTTTGGGCGCATTGTCGTAATCGTGTGCTAAAGGAATGTAGCAAGCGAGATTACTGTTTGAATCCTCTGGATTTTCAATGGCAAAACACAGTCCAACAATGTTGGCTTGTAAGGTGTTAAGTGAGGTGGTTTCGGTATCAATCGCAAACAGTTTAGCCTTTTTTAAGCGTTCTAACCAGCGTTCAAATTGAGCGGTGGTGTAAACGGTTTCGTAATGTTGTTGAGTGTTGACGGCGGCACTTTCAATTGGGGTTTGGGAGAGGGGGGGGGAAGAATTTTTATCACTATTTGTTGCAATGGGGGCAGGTGCTTTTGTGCCGCTGGTTTTGGTAAAAGGTACTTGCCCAACCATGACTTGATTAAGCCAGTTTTTTAAGTCGTATTCGGCAAACAGTTCTTGTAAGCGCTCCATATTGGCAGGGTGACGTTGAATGTCCTCTAAATTAACGGGCAAATCACAATCCAGTTTAATGGTGGTAAGTTGTCGGGACAGCAGCAGTTGGTCAATATTGTTGCGCAAGTATTCACCAATTTTTCCACCAATCATTGGGGCATTGGCAATAAGGTTATCTATGTTGCCAAAGGCGGTGAGCCACTTAACCGCCGTTTTGGGGCCACACTTGGGTATGCCGGGAATGTTGTCGGAGCTGTCGCCTACTAACGCTAAATAATCAATGATTTGATCGGGACGTACGCCAAATTTTTCCACCACTGAATCCGGGGTTAAAAAGGTGTTGTTCATGGTGTTAATCAGGGTAACGTGGTCATTCACCAGTTGTGCCAAATCTTTATCGCCTGTAGAGATGAGTACATTGTGTTTGGTTGCGGCGGCTTGTTGGGCAAAGGTGCCCATAACATCGTCGGCTTCTACGCCATCAATGACCAATAGTGGTAGTCCCAGAGCTTTGACTATTTCATGAATAGGCTTGATTTGAGAACGAAGTTCGTCGGGCATGGGCGGGCGATGTGCTTTGTATTCGGAATACATTTCATGGCGAAAGGTCGGGCCTTTGGCATCAAAAATAACCGCCATTTTTTCGGGCTGGTATTTTTCAAGTAATTTTCCCAGCATATTAATGACCCCAAAAATAGCACCGGTTGCTTGGCCTTTTCCGTTGGTTAAAGGCGGCATACCGTGAAACGCCCTAAAAAGATAGGAAGAGCCATCCACTAAAATAAAAGGGCTGTCTGGGTTGGTGTGGATTTGTGGAGTGGATTCAGTCATTTTTATGCCTAATATGGTAAAATTTGTTGCATTATTTTACCAATTATTCGCTCATTCAAAGAGACTTTAAATTTATGTCTGTCTACACCGTTGTTGAAGAAACCCAGTTAATTGATTTTTTAAAAGATTATGATGTAGGTGTTTTAGACAGTTTTGAAGGCATCAGTGCAGGCATTGAAAATACGAATTACTTTGTGAATACGCTTAAAGAGGGTCAACGTCTGCAATTTGTGTTGACCATTTTTGAACACCATTCGTTTGAAGAGTTGCCTTATTTTTTAAATATTATGGCGTTTATGGCGGAACATCAGATTCCAACAGCACACCCCATGCCGACCCGTTCCAATGGCTATTTAAAAGAGCTCTATGGTAAACCCGCCTCACTGGTTGAGCGTTTAAAAGGGGGTGGCGTTGAAACACCGTCTCTGATTCAGTGCGGCGTGATGGGCGAACAACTGGCGGCATTTCACTTGGCTGGACTGGAATACGAGCCATTTCGTGCCAATGACCGTGATTTGGATTGGATGCAACAAACCTATCAAACGATTCAACCCCATTTAAGTGCAGAGGAGTCGGCATTAATTGAAGGTGAATTGGCCTTTCAACATGGTGTGGATTGGGAGCACTGCCCTAAAGGGGTAACGCATGCCGATCTGTTTTGTGATAACGCTTTGTTTGATGGCGATACCTTGTCGGGTATTATTGATCTGTACTACGCTTGCCACTCCTCTTTTTTATACGACTTGGCGGTGATGGTGAATGATTGGTGTCGTGTTCATACCGATATACCTGAAGCCATTGAATTTGACCACACTAAAATACAGACCATGTTGGGTGCTTATCAAAGCAAACGGCCTTTAACGGATGTAGAGCAATCCGTTTGGCCAGCGGCACTGCGTTTGGCGGCATTGCGCTTCTTTTTATCGCGTTTAAAAGACAAACACATGCCACGTGAAGGCGAAATGACCCAAATAAAAGACCCCAATGTGTTTAAACAAATATTAACCATTCACCAATCTCATTAACCTTTTTAGGAGATAGACATGTATTACATTGCAGAGACCAGTAAGTCATTTGAACAAGCGGCCGCGGATTTAGACACCGCCGTTAAAAACCATAAGTTTGGTGTATTGCACATTCACGATTTAGGCAAAACACTGCGCAGTAAAGGCATTGAATTTGCAGAAGAGTGTCAGGTTTTTGAAGTGTGTAATCCTGTTAAAGCGGCTCAAGTGTTAGACATTGATATGCGTTTAAACATGGCACTGCCGTGTCGTATTTCGGTGTACACCGAAAAAGGCCAAGTTAAAATTGGAATGATTGAGCCAGCCGCCATGTTGGCCGCTTTATCCAGTGATGACCGACTGGCAACCATTGCGAAAGAGGTTGAGCAAACCATTATTACAATGATTGAAGAAGCCAAATAAACGTTAATGAAACCGTTTCTGTTAAGTTTATTGCTGGCCTTTAGTAGCACAGCGCAGGCCTTTACGTTTTTTGATGTAGACCAACCTATTGATTACGCCCCTTTTGCTGAAAATGAATCCATTTTAACGTGGGGAGAGAGCAATGCCTTAGGCAGTGGGGCAACAATTAGCTACAGCATAGCCACTTCTTATTCGTCCTGTTTTTTAGGCTATGAAGCCTGTTCGGCTCTGAGTTCATTTATTCCTGAAGGCTATGAAAGCGCAATTAATACGGCGTTTGATCGCTGGGCATCCGTGGCCAATTTATCGTTTAAT
>WFNQ01000246.1 GCA_015488565.1 Thiomicrorhabdus sp. | reverse complement strand
CTAGAAAACGGAAGGGTTGTGCTAAACGCCATTGGGGACTGGTGTTGGTTGAAAAACGCTGATGGTATGAAATGGAGGACGAAGTAAAGCTTTGGTCTTGTAAGTCCAGATAATATTCTGGTAACTCTTTTGGCATGACCAAGCCTTTGTACGCCAATAGCTGGCTATTTAATGAGGCGATATAAAAATCGTGGTCATTGGCTTCAATGGCAATTTCGGTTTTACGGCGAGCGGTAAACAGTAAGCGATTAAATGCGGCTTCGGTCATGCCTTTAGGTGCATTAACGAAAATTTGTTCAATTTGAGGCTCCATGTTGCTTGCTTGCGTTCCAAGAACACTTGAGTTGACGGGAACTTGGCGCCAGCCTGCAATGGTAAGCCCTTTATTGGTTAATTTTTCTTCCAGTACGTTTCGAGCGAGGGAAGCTTTGTTGTTATCTTTGTTTAAAAAGATCATACCAACGGCATAAATAGGCGAGAGTTCATAGCCTAAGTGTGCGGCTTCTGCTTGTAAGAAGGCATTTGGCTTTTTGATGAGTAAGCCACAACCATCCCCTGTACACCCATCTGCGGCCACACCACCACGGTGTGTCATGTTGGTGAGAGACTCAATCGCAATTTTTACCACTTTGTGGCTGGGTTTGTCGTCTATATTGGCGATTAAACCAAAACCACAGTTCTCTTTTTCAAACTCAGGAGAGTAGAGGCCTGTTAAATTGAGACCAGATTGGGCTTGTAAGGGGTTCATATTCGGTTTCCTGTCGGTCAAATAGTACACATACTTAAATGGCTGTCAGCGGTAACTTGTTGAAATTTAATGAAATTATCTGCTTTTAGCGGTTTTAAAAGATAAAATTAAGAGCGGAATTATACTGCATTAAGGAGGGGGAAATCAAGTCTAAGTACTGTGGATGGCTTTAAAGTAGGGGGGTAAAGATTCGACTGAAGTTTTCAAGTAGGCGATAGAGCTTACTGTCATTTGGCTGATAGGGGAGGCTATTTTTTTGTAGGGCTTGAACCCACTGTTGCATTTGTTTTATGTGTTCGGAATCGTAAAGAATATTTACGATTTCGTGATTAATAAAGAGTGAACGGTAGTCTAGGTTGGCAGAGCCAATGATAAGGCACTCTTGGTCGATTAATATTAATTTGGCATGCAGCATGGGGCTTTGGTCAAGATAGATATGCCCACCTTGTTCAGCCAGTTCTCGAATGTAGGAGATTCGCCCTATGTCAAAGAGAAGGTGGTCTGATTTTTGTGGGATAACAATTGAGACGGTGACGCCACGTTTAATCGCAATTAATAGGGCGTTCATAATGGCGCTGTCGGGAATGAGGTAGGGTGAGACAATTTGTATGTTGTTTTTTGTGTTATAAATACAGTGCAGTAAGCTTTCAAACAGAGGGTCATTATGGATATCAGGCCCAGAGGGAATGGTTTGAATGCTCTCTGCTTTTGTGGCAGGGGTTGGAATGGGGTTCGGCTGTTTTGTGGAGGGTTTTTCGTTGGTGGTATAGAACCAGTCAGCATTGAATATGCACTGGTGGTGATTGGTGGCAGGCCCTGTTATTTTTAGCATTACGTCTTGCCAGCGCCCTGCAGGAGGTTGTGAGGCAGGGCTTCCAAGGTATTCATTTGATAAATTTATCCCCCCTGTTATTAAGGTTTTTTGATCAAATAGGTATATTTTACGGTGGTTACGTAGGTTGATTTGGCTGTTAAACAAAGATTTTAATAGTGGTTGAAAGAAGGCGTATTTTCCGCCTGATTGCACAAAGTCGTTGAGTTGCTTTTGGTTTTTGTACAAATTAAAGGAGCCTATGGTGTCCATAAGTAAGCAAACTTCAACGCCTTGTTGTGCTTTTTTGGAGAGTGCATTTAGGATGGATTGTCCTGTTTCATCGAGTTGAAAAATATAGGTTTGCAGGTGTATGCTGATTTGTGCTTGTTCAATTTCAGCCATAAATTGATTGAATATATTAGTGGCATCAGTATATATACTGCTGTGGTTGCCGTGGGTAGTGCTGGCAATTTGATTGGCTTGCAGGAGTTGGTTTAATTGGTGGTTTAGTGAGTTATTTTGTGTGTGGTTTGTATTGGTTGTGTTTGTTGGTTCAATGATGATTTCTGGAATGTTGCGTTTGGCTAAGAATTTACGGGAGCCAAATAGAATATAAAGCAGTACGCCTAAAAAAGGGAGGAGGAGTAAAGCAAGTAACCACGCCATTAAGTTTTGAGGTGTGCGCCGTTGGTATAGCATGTGTAGAACGGCAGCGAGTACTAGCGTAATGTAGAGAAAGTAAGGCCAGAACAGGGGCTGGCTTAGGGTTTCAAGTACGGACATGTTTGGTTCGCTGGTGTTTATGGTGGAAAGGGATAGAATAATCGGATTGAGGAAGATAATCCAGAGTTAGTCCTCTTTGGACGTTCCTTATGCTGATATTTAATCGATATTAACAGGTGGTAGGGGGGAGAGCGTGTTTTCAGCCAGCTTGGTTTAATGGGTTGAGCTGGCTGAGTTTTTAGGGCGTTAAGGCTTAACAATTAAGCTTTTGCCAGTCATCTCGTCAGGCTGTTTGATTTCCATTAGTTCGAGTAGCGTTGGCATGACATCGGGTAGTGCGCCTCCGCTTCGTAACGAGAGTGTTTTAGGCCCAACGTAGACTAAAGGCACTGGGCAGGTAGTGTGAGAGGTCAAAGGCTTGCCTGTTTTTGGATCAACGAGCATTTCTATATTTCCATGGTCGGCAGTAATGACAAGTTGACCCCCTACTTTTTCTATGGATTCGATGATTTTTCCTAATGCGGTATCGACGGCTTCAACGGCTTTGATGCAGGCATCAAATTTTCCGGTATGACCAACCATATCTGGATTGGCGATATTACAGATGAATGTATCGTATTTATTGGACTCAATCGCTTTGGTGAGTTTTTCGGTAAGTTCAACGATGCTCATTTCTGGCTGAAGATCGTAAGTCCGAACTTTAGGAGAGGGGACAAGGATGCGGTCTTCGCCTTGAGAAGGCGCTTCAATTCCACCGTTTAAGAAGAAGGTGACGTGTGCGTATTTTTCGGTTTCTGCTATGCGCAGTTGACGAAGCTTCTGTTTTGCAATAACTTCTCCAAATGTATTTTTGAGTTTAGTGGGGCGGTAAGCCACGCTGGCACCAAATTTTTCAAAGCTTTTGTTGTATTGCGTTAGGGTCACAAAGCTGGATAACATCGGTGTTTTGCAACGATGAAAGTCGCCAAAATCATCAATGATAAAGGCGCTGGTAATTTGGCGAGCACGGTCAGAGCGGTAGTTCATGAAAATGATAGAGTCACCGTCTTTGATTTTTACTTTTTTCCCTTTTTTACTGAGAATGGCGGTAGGTTGGATGAATTCATCAGTTTCACCACGTGCATAAGCCATTTCAACGGCTTCTTTGGCGGAGTTTGCTTTAAAATCTGCTTGGCCACAGCAGACGACGTTATAGGCTTCTTCGGTGCGCTCCCAGCGAGAGTCGCGATCTAAAGCGTAAAAACGACCAGTAACGGAGGCAATTGCGCCTCCTTTGATTTGTTTTATATGTTCTTCAATTTGGGTAATGTAGATCAGTGCGCTTTCGGGCGCGGTATCTCGACCATCGGTAAAGACATGCAGGTAGGTTTTTGCGCCTCGCTCTACGGACAGTGTGAGTGCCGCTTTGGCGTGGTTGATGTGGGAGTGAACACCGCCATCTGAGAGTAAGATCATAATGTGAACGGCATGGTCTCTTTCGGTTGCAGTATCAATTGCGCTGAGTAATGCGTTGTTATTAAAGAAGCGTCCGTCATCAATGTCTTTTTGAATGCGAGTGAGCTCTTGATAAACAACACGGCCCGCTCCTAGGTTCATGTGTCCTACTTCAGAGTTCCCCATTTGCTCGTTGGGAAGACCAACCTCTAAGCCTGATGTATGAATTAGTGTGCTGGGTCTGTTGGCCATTAGTTTATCCCAGTTAGGGGTGTTGGCTTGTGCAATGGCATTGTGTTCAACCTCTTCTCGGTAGCCCCATCCATCTAGAATAAGAAGCCCTGTAGGGCGTTGTTTAATTTTGATTTTTGGTTTAAGTTCCTGAGCCATGTTTTATCTCTGTTATATAAAAAATTAATAAATTCCATTCATTGTATCTAGTTTCACTGGTAAAATCATCAGGTTTGATTATTAAGGTATATTGAGGTTTGTAATGTTTAGTGAATTTGTTCAAGAGCAGATGCTATTATTTGTTGCGTTAGCAATTATAATTGCCATGCTGGTTTACAGTTATATTGGCGAACGTCTGTCAGGGTTTAAGTCTGTGAGTACGGATGAGGGAACCCGATTATTTAATGATGATGCATTTTTGCTTGATGTACGTGCTTCTAATGAATATAAAGAGGGATTTATTGGTAATGCAAAAAACATCCCTGTTTCAGACTTGAAGGATCAGTTGAATTTGTTACCAAAAAATAAGGAGCAACCGATTTTAGTTTATTGCTTAAGTGGTATACGTTCCTCTAAGGCGGCCTCTGTTTTGGTGAAAGCAGGATACAGCAATGTATTTAATTTGTCTGGTGGGATTAATGCTTGGAAGGCCGCTGGATTGCCTATTATAAAAGCGAAGTCCAAAAAAGCGAAAAAAAGAGGGAAGTAGTGTGGCGGATGTGCTTGTTTATTCTACGTCGTCATGTCCTTTTTGTTTGATGGCTTTTCGTTTGTTGGATTCAAAAGGTATTGGCTATGATGTAGTTGATGTCGGTCAGGATCCTGCTCTTTGGGCTGAAATGGAATCAAAATCTGGGCGCCAAACGGTGCCGCAAATTTTTATAGGAGGCCGTCATGTAGGCGGCTTTGATGATTTATCTCGTGCGGATAGTCGTGGCGAGATTGATGCTTTGTTAAAAGCAGCAGAAAAATTAAATTAATTTATAGGAAGAAGTTATGTCAGAAGAAGCACCGCAACATGTATTTACCATTCAAAAGATTTATACAAAAGACATCTCTTTTGAGTCTCCGAACGCGCCAGGTATCTTTGCTTCAGAGTTTCAGCCTAAGTTATCGATTGACTTAAATGTTGAAACGAAGAAACTCGATGGTGCAGACATGTACCATGTTGTGGTGCGTGTCACTGCGACAACGAAGGTGGATGATAAAGTGGCCTTTTTATGCGAAGTTGAGCAGGCTGGTGTCTTTACGATCTCAGGATTTACTGAAGAAGAGATGGGGTATATGTTGGCTGTTCAAGGGCCTGGTATTTTATTTCCTTATGCGCGTGAAGTGGTGTCGGACTTGGTAGCAAGAGGTGGATTCCCACAGTTGTTGCTTGAGCCTGTTAATTTTGAATTAATGTACCATGAGCATCTTCAAAAAGCAGATGCAAATGGTGAAAAGCCAACTGAGCAGTAATATTTAATGCCTGTTTCTCACTCCTCAATGCTGATGAAGCAACCCAAAGAAATTGCGGTATTAGGGGCGGGTGCTTGGGGAACAGCGTTGGCAATTCATCTGTCTAAAGCTGGTCATAGCGTAACACTTTGGTCGCATAGTGCAGAGCAAGTTCGGGTGATGGCCTCTCAGAATGAAAATGCCCGCTATCTATCTGGAATAACGTTTCCTGCTACGCTTTCAATGAGTGACTCTCTAGATGATTTGATGCCTCATGTCGATGCGGTTTTGGTTGTCGTGCCAAGCAGTGCTTTTAAAGAAACCTTGCAGAAAATTTCAACTCAACTTTCTGATCGTTGCCTTCATGTAGCTTGGGCGACAAAAGG
>WFNQ01000245.1 GCA_015488565.1 Thiomicrorhabdus sp. | reverse complement strand
TATGCCCACAACCGATATAAAGTGTTCGGATTTAGACCCTAAATGGTTCAATTTTTTAACGTCACAAAATGCACAATTTGATTCGACAGGCCAAATAGTCACCTTTGGTCAAGCAGAATTGGAGCGATTTTTAATCAAAAATGGCCCTGTGGTAACCAGCTTAAGCCATCAAGGCCTAATTAAAGTATCAGGAAAAGATGCCGTTTGCTTTTTACAAGGGCAGCTAACCACCGATATCCATCAGGTCTCTAACACCCAAGCTCAACTTTCGGCTTACTGCGATCCAAAAGGACAAATCTTGGCGATATTTTTAATTTTTAAATACCAAGATGAGTTTTATTTAAGTTTTCACCACTCCCTTAAAGAAGCGGTTTTTAAACGCCTAAGTATGTTTATTATGCGCTCTGACGTACAGTTAACCGATATGTCAAACCAACTGATTCATATAGGGTTTGCAGGCGAATTTGGCGATTTAGACATTCAGCGATGCTTAAACACCAAAGTCAAAAAAGAGTATGAAACAGGCTATATTCAAACCGAGGGGATGGAAGAGGTTTGTGTGGTAAAAGTACCAGGGCCTTATCATAAATATGATCTGTTTGGCCCAGTCGATCAGATAGAAAAGGTATGGACGCATTTAAGAAGCAACGCGGATGTCACTAACAGTTATGACTGGAACTTGCTTAACATTGCCGCAGGCATACCTGAAGTGACTGAACAAACTACGGCTCAATTCTTAGCACAGTTTTTAAATTTAGATAAACTCGATGCCATTGACTTTAAAAAAGGCTGCTTTCCAGGACAAGAGATGATCGCTCGAGTGCATTATCGAGGCAAGGTGACCAAACGAATGTTCCGAATTCGCAGTGAAGCCTTACTGGACTTAAAGGCAGGTAAGATACTGTTTTTAAAAGACAGCCTAGGAAAAAGTCATAAATTAACGGTAATTACCGCCAATCCAAATATTTTTGAGGGCACGCTCTGCCTAGCAGTTGGAACCTTAAAAAGCTTGGAAGCCATTGAGGGGAATTTAGTCACGGAATCTGGTGACCTGGCCTTTATTGAACCATTACCTTATTCTATTACAGACAATGAATAGGGTTTTATTATTAGCATAGTGTCCTTTCTATAAAAACAAAAAAAGCCCCAAATTTGGGGCTTTCTTTATGAACTCTACTATAAGGAAATTAACGCCTTATTTGAGTGTCACCACATATTCAGAAACCGCTTTAATGTCTGCCTCACTTAAGCCTTTAGCAATCGGATTCATCATTGCAGACATGGGTCCAATCTGCTCACCCGCTTTATAACGAGTTAATTTATCCGCTACATCCGAAGCGGTTTGAGCGTTTAAGTTTGGACCAACGCCACCCTCTGCTTTACTACCATGACATCCCGCACAAGAAGCGAAAATTTTTGCTCCATCAACAGCAGAAGTATCGGCATGAGCAGGTGATTTTTCTTTTGTTACCACCGCTTGTTTAACCACTTCTGTTTTTTCTGCCATCGCTGCTTTCGCATCAGAAGCAACTGCAACGACCTTATCTGTTGTTTCTGTAACAACAGTCGCTGCTTTATCAGCTGTTTCAGTAATAACACCTTTAGCATCAGAAGCCACTGCAGTCGCTTTATCAGCTGTTTCAGCCATAACATCTTTAGCATCAGAAGCCACAGCGCTCGCTTTATCAGCCGTTTCTTCCACGGTATTCTTTACACTATCAACAGCGGAAGTTGCCGCAGCTGTTGTTTTTTCTAATAGGGAGGCTACCTCACCCTTTTCGGCCGCATCATCACTGCCCTCATTTGAACAACCCGTGCTTAATAACACCGCTGAACTTAATAAAGCACAAGATAAAATATAAGGTGCTTTGTTTTTTAATAAAATAGCCATTTGTTGATCCTTTTTAAAAAAATGAAAAATTTCAGGCGCTATTCTATCCTAATTTTTACTTATCCGTAAAAAAATATTTTTTGGAACGTCTCTCAGGAAAACGCCAAACAAGCCCTTATTAAGCCAAGCTCCCCATCATTTTTTCAATGCGTTTAATCGAAACTGGCTTAAGTGTCTTCATTGGCTGTGCAAATAACGACAACCGTAACTCTTCAATCCACCATCTTAACTCTGTTAACTCAGTCGTATTTTGATACGCCACATCGAGCGATAAATGTTCATATTTGGCTAACAATGATTGTATTTGACGTACCGCTAACTGATCTTTACTGGGATCTTGGTCTATTTTTTCCAAGCGCACTTCAATGCCTTTTAAATAGCGTACGATCTGTTTAAACCAAACCTCTGGCGTACTGCGAACAAAATCTTTTGCGATTAAGTTATCTAACTGTGTCTTAACATCGGCAATCGAACCCAGCCAACGTGGGTTGACTCGCCCTTTTACTCGTTTCGTGATTTGTTGGTGCAGTACAAATATGTCATTCACTTGATGTGCTACGGCGTGTGCCACTTCAATCCACTGTTGTCGAACCTGCGCTAATGCGGCTTCAAAATCACTCTGAGTTCGAATGGTTTCCGGATTGGGAATCAACTGCATTAAGGCTCGATCAATTACCTGCTCCGTTAAATCCTGACAAGTTCCATAAGGCGCATAGCACAAGCAGGCTTTTTGTAACGGTAATTTTTTTTGCAGGTATTTCAATTTATCGTCCAACATTCGTCGCATTAACGCCAATACCGCCTTGCCATGTGTCTTCAACGCATCCGCTTGATCACTCATTAGTGTTAAGAAAATCCCCCCCCCCCTTTGCTGTAACGCTGGGTAGGCTTCCATTTCAGATTTCTGATGCTTAATTTTTTGTGATGTCACTAAATCCCCAAAATCCCACGTATCAATCTCTCTCTCTGTGCTTTGCGATTTCGACTGATGCTGCTGAATTTTAGCGTCCACTAAATGTTGATAACGCGTTTTTAAATCGGCTAAATCACCTCCTTCGGCTAGGACACTATTTTTTTCATCTTGTAAAATAAAAAAGGGAGTTAAGTGCTCTGGTAACTCAATATCTATAAAGTGCTGGCTCGTCACCTTATCGTGACCACGACGATTCAATGCCCAAACCAGTTGGTGAAGATAGCTTTCTGGTTTATCTGAAGACATTTCCTCCAATACCAACGCAACGTACTGTGGCACAGGCACAAACTGCTTTCTTAACGACTTAGGCAACGACTTAATGTAAAAAGCCGTTTTCTCTTTTAATAACCCAGGTGTTAACCATTCAAAGGTATCTGGTTTTACCAAGTTTAAGCTCGATAAGGGTAAATGATAGATTAAACCATCACGTTTTTTTCCCGGTTCAAAATGATAATCCACATCAAAGGATAGCTGATTCGATAGATGAACTTGATCAGGAAAATCCTGTAACAGCGAGGTACTCGCCTGCTGTTTCATTAAATATTCTTCGGTTAAATAGAGTGCTTTTATCTCTTCTGGCGTCTCTTTTTCAGCCTTTTTTGCCCATTTTTCAAAGGCCGGTTTACTGTAAAGATGCTTGGGAATTCGTTCATCATAAAACTGATAGATTAACTCATCGTCCACCAAAAAATCAGGACGACGTAGCTTATGCTCTAGCTTTTCAATTTTTTGCACCAACGCTTGGTTATGCACAAAAAAATTAACCTTCGAAAACAACTGCCCTTCTACCAAACCGTGACGAATAAAAATCTTATGCGCTTCAACGGGGTTAATCGGACCATAATTACAGTGTCGGCGACTTACAATCGGCAAGCCATACAGCGTAATGGACTCATACGCCCCCACTTGACCACGCTTTTTTTGCCAATGCGGATCACTATAACTGTGTTTAATTAAGTGTTTCGCCAAGCCTTCCACCCAATGAATATCAATGACGGCATTATTACGCGCATAAAGTTTGGTGGTTTCAACCAATTCGCCCGCTAACATCCACTTAGGCTTGCGTTTAAAAAGTGTTGAGCTGGGATGAACAAACAGCTTAGTACTGCGCGCACCTAAAAATGATTTATCATCGTCTCGCATCGCCACATTACCTAATAACCCAGCCAACAAGGACTTGTGCACGGCGATACTGTGCAGATCGCTTAATCGCTCTTGCACTTCCTCGGTGGCGATACCTTGCTGATTGATTTGACGCTTTTCTTCAAACAGGTGTAATTTTCCCACTCGCATACCAATGCGCTTTAAGCTCTGCTCAAGTTGCACCGTTAATTCATGCCACTCTCGCATTCTCATGTACGATAAAAAATTGGTTTTACAGAGTTTTCTTAATTTATTCTGAGTTAAGTGACGGCGCTGATGCCCATAAAAATGCCATAGATTTAAATAGAATAAAAAATCAGAACGCTCATCTTCAAAGGGTTTATGTGCGATTCTTGCCGCTTGCATGGTCGTTTGGTTGATATCTCTTGGGTCTTGAATGCTTAACGCCGCCGCAATCACAATCAACTCCGCTAACACCCCATTTTTTTCCGCCTCAACCACCATTTTGGCCACACTCGGATCAATAGGCAGTTTTGCGATTTGTCGCCCTTCTGGTGTTAATCTTCGCTCTTTATCTAATGCACCTAATTCATGCAACTGCCGAAAGCCATCATTAATCGACTTATCCGCTGGTTTTTCAATAAATGGAAAACGATGAACCTCCCCCAGTTTTAACTGCGCCATGGTTAAAATAACCGAAGACAATGCCGTTCGATGTATTTCAGGGTCGGTAAATTCGGGACGTGCGCGAAAACTCTCTTCATCGTATAAACGAATGCAAATGCCATCACTCACTCGACCACAACGCCCTTTTCGCTGATTCGCTGAGGCTTGTGAAATTTTTTCAATGGGCAAGCGTTGTACTTTGCTGCGCACGCTGTAACGACTGATTCGAACCAACCCTGGGTCAATAACATACTTGATACCTGGAACGGTTAACGAGGTTTCGGCGACATTGGTACTCAAAATAATGCGACGTTTTTGTGAGGTTTGAAAAATCTTTTGCTGATCGCTCATCGCGAGCCGTGCATACAGCGGTATAATTTCAGTGTTTTTGAGATTGCGTTTGCGTAAAACTTCCGCCGTCTCCTTAATATCTCGTTCACCCACTTGAAAAACCAACACATCACCAAATGGATCCTCGTTTGACAACTCATCAATGGCATCTGCAATCCCCGTCGTTACATCCTGTTCAATAAGGTTACCCGCATCGTCTTCATAAGAAGCCAATGGGCGATAGCGCAGTTCAACCGGAAACGTTCTACCCGAGACTTCCACCACGGGGGGGCGTTTCCCGTTTAAGGTAAAATGCTCGGCAAACCGCTGTGTATCAATCGTTGCTGACGTGATAATGACTTTTAAATCGGCTCTTTTTAATAGCAGTTGCTTAAGAATACCCAATAAAAAATCAATATTAATGCTTCGTTCATGGGCTTCATCAATAATAATGGTGTCATATTGCGTTAAAAAGCGATCGTTTTGCACCTCTGCCAGCAAAATACCATCGGTCATCACCTTAATTAAACTGTGTGCTTTCACAAGGTCTAAAAAGCGTACCTGATACCCCACAACATCACCAAGCGGCGAACCCAGTTCTTCAGCAATACGCTCCGAAACACTTTTGGCTGCCAACCTTCTGGGTTGAGTACAGCCAATTTTTCCTCGAACACCTTGCCCCGCCTCTAAACAAATTTTAGGAATTTGAGTGGTCTTTCCTGATCCCGTTTCCCCTGCAATCACCACCACCTGATTCTCACGAATCAATTCAACTAACTGCGATTTTTTAGCCGCGACAGGTAATGCCATATCATATTGAACCTTAGGCACACTTAGCTTGCGTTGCTTCGCCTCTTCTAACGAACGTTGTGCTTTTTCAGCCCACTTTTTCCAAGCCGAGTCCTGTTCGGTTAACTGATTAAAATCAAGCTTATTCAATGAACGCTGCAAAACAAAATAATCTTTCGCCATACACTGTTCAAGCAAAGGAAGTAGGTCATTTTTTTGAGGGGGAAACAAAATAGAATTCATGGTTGACGGAATAACTTTATATAAAGGATAATAATCGGCATAAATGCATGTTTTTACTTATACAGGTATAAGCTACATCAATGGCTTATATGCAAGGCTCTCACATTATAGCAAACAAAACACAAGGTTCTTACTATGCCCAAATCCTTACATAGAAACACAAATCTAGCACAACCCTTTGAAAAATCTAGGGTTTTAAAATATTTCACCGAACCTATGGGGGCGATTGCATATTTAAAAACCCTAGATTTTCCAAATACTTACACTATTTTTCGCGTTTCTATATAAGGATTTGGGCTATGAAAATTCGTCAGTTATTTGATTATGACACTTGGACATATACTTATTTAATCTGGGATGAAGCGACCAAAGAAGCGGCTATTATTGATACGGTTATTGAGCAAGTTGAACGCGATTTACAACTGGTAACGGAGCTAGGTCTGACCGTAAAATACCTACTAGAAACCCATGTTCATGCCGATCACATTACTGGCGCGGGGTCATTACGCAAAAAAACAGGGGCTCAAATTGTTATTCATAAAAACTCAAACTCACCTTGTGCTGATATCCTGACCTCTGAAAATGATGTGTTAACACTAGGAAAACAAGAAATTCGCATACTCCACACACCCGGACACACTGATAATGACAGTACCTATCTTATTGAAGGTGCGGCCTTTACCGGCGATGCGTTATTAATTCGAGATTGTGGACGTACTGATTTTCAGCTGGGTAGCAATGAAGCCTTATACCACTCCATTACACAAAAACTATTTACCTTGCCAAACAATACCCTTGTTTTTCCGGGACACGACTACAAAGGATTCAACCAGTCCACCATTGCTGAAGAGAAGGCGTTTAATACCCGTATCGGTGCTGGAAAATCATTGGATGAATTTTCGATATTAATGGACAACTTAAACCTACCCAACCCAAAACGCATTCACATTGCCGTTCCTAGCAATTTAAAATGCGGTAATGTGTGATACCCAAACCCTTACATAGAAATGTGAAAAATAGTGTAAACATTTGGGTGATAAAAAGATTAATGAACCTCTAACACTTCTACTTTGTAATCCAAGGTTTGATTTGCTAAAGGGTGATTGCCATCTAAGTACACACGATCTTCGGTCACTTCAATAATCCGAAAGACAATGGTTTCACCCTCTGGGTCTTCCGTTTCAACGGTAGAGCCAACTTCAATTTCAACATTATCCTCAAAGTTTTCAGGCCCAGCAAAAACAATTAACTCTTCATTGGTAACGCCATACCCCTTTTCAGGCGGTATGGTTACTTTGGCTTCAAATCCAGGTTCTTCACCCTCCATGAAATCTTCAAGTCCTTCAATAATTTCCCCTTCACCTTGAATATAAATAACGGGTTCACTGTCAAAGGTTGAATCTACAACCTCGCCACTTTCATCACGTAATTCATAATGAAATGTCACTCGACTGCCTTTTTTAATTCTCATACACCTTCCTTTTATTTTGCACTAAAATAACGTCCTACAATTCTACCGAAAAAGAGAGTAAAAATGCGTCAAATTCTACTGGATACCGAAACCACGGGGTTTGATCCTCATAACGGCGACCGTATTATTGAAATTGGTGCGGTTGAAATGATAAAACGCCGGCTAACACACAACAACTACCATCAATACATTTATCCAGAAAGATCCGTACCACAAGACGCCATTGATGTTCACGGTATTACCGATGACTTTCTAAAAGACAAGCCACTTTTTTCAGCCGTTGTCGATGACTTTATGGAATACGTTCAAGGAGCAGAACTGATTATTCATAACGCCCCTTTTGATGTTGGCTTTATTAATAATGAACTGTCACTTTTACCCAATAATAAATGGGGAAAAATTGAAGACCACTGCCAAATCACTGACTCACTTAAACTGGCACGTAAAACCTACCCTGGACAACGAAACTCGCTAGACGCACTCTGTAAGCGTCTTTATATTGACAACTCAAACCGAACCTTACATGGTGCTCTGCTCGATTCTGAAATACTTGCCGACGTCTATTTAACCATGACGGGTGGGCAAACGGATTTAACACTCAGCCATCAAACAGACAAAAATAAAAACAGCAAACAACCTCTTTCTCAAACACTTACTCTGCAAAATCGAGCACCTTTAAAAGTCTTACGCACAACAACAGAAGAGCTACAGGCGCACCAACAAAAACTGACTGACTTATCAAAAGCCTCGAGTAAAAATCTTAATTGGTAATCCCCTAAT
>WFNQ01000244.1 GCA_015488565.1 Thiomicrorhabdus sp. | reverse complement strand
CAATAATGACATGACGGGGGTAGATAAAATCACTAAAACGAGCGTGGCGACTGCCAATAAAGCCCCAAATAACCCGAAACAGCAACAGGCCAATAATGATATAACCGGAGTAACTGTGAAGCTCTTCAAACTCATCGCCAGACAGATAAGAAAAGCTAAAGAAGAAGACCAAAGACCAGTGAAAAATTCGGGTTGGAAGATCCCATACGGTAACGTATTTCATCGCATCAACTCCTTTATACCTATTTTTTTGCAAAAAAAAAGGGGAGGTTTTTTTCTCCCCCCCCCCTATTATTCTGCCTCTATTTTTTTTGAGACCTTTACATGAGAGGGTCTCTAATTATTTAAGGTTGCAATGGTTTTATAAGCCCAGCCATTGGCGGCCATATAAACACTGGAAATAATCATCATATCAATCTGTTCTCGCCCTGGAATGCTCAAGCGTGTATTACCTTGCTCTAAGGATCGAATGACCCAAATCGCGCTACCCATGTCTCCCGATTGATCAACCAGTGCCAATTTTACCTCATCTGGTAAGGGCAGTTGTTCCACCACGTCTGACATTGGGATTTTAAGGAAGGAGTTTAACGTTGAAAACAAGCCAGCCATAAAATAGGTGTCTTTGGCTTCGGGTGTGCCCATTTTCTCAGCCATGCCTTCTAAAAATTTGGCTCGAACCAGCGCCACAACTAACAACTCATCAGGAACGTCTTCCATTGAAGACATCATCATCATATTAACCCAAAACTTAAGGCGTTTTAAGCCCATGTAGTTAACGGCCTCTTTTAGCGTTTCTACGCGTTTAGGAATATTATTTTTGGGATGGTTAATCGCCCCTAATAATTTATAGGTCATACCAACGTCTACGCTAATGGTTTCAGCAAGTTGGTCAAAACTAATATCAGGGTCGTTCACCTCTGCCAAGAGTTTTAAAACGGCTAGTTTATTATTGGATAACTCTTTTTTGGACGAAAATACAGGATTGACAAAGAAAAATCCTTGATAGTAATCGGCACCCGATGCTTGATACTGATCAAACTTCTCTTCGGTTTCCACCCCTGTAATCACAACCGTTTTTTGTTGCGACTTTAATTGCTCAACTTCTTTGGCAATCTCTTCAGGCGAGAAATCTTTGGCATTCAGTTTTACAATATTGGCAATACTTAATAATTTGGTACACGCTTCACTGGGTTTAAAATCCACTATCGCAATGGACACCTTGGATTTTTTTAACTCTTTTAATGTGTTTAACGCATCGACATCCGTTAATACATTCGTATCTACCTCAACCGTTAATTGGCTTAAGCAGCCCACGTTAGGCAATAAATCAAGCCTTAATAAAGAAGCGGGGGCACGATAAAAAACAGGTTTTCCTGCGGTAATATTTTCAACACTAACCTCTTCTTGCAAATCGGCATAAAACGCTTTAGCTAAGCCCTCCCACTCTGAAATATCAATCTCGTCATCTGTTAAAGACTCCATGGTTAGCTGGTAAGCATACAACTCTTTTTTTGCATCAAGAATGGGTTGTTTATTTAAGAAAACATGGTTTTGCATGAATCATCCTATGGTTATTATTAATTTCGCTTTGAAAAGATTACACAACATTCTAATTTAATGTCAATCCAAAATTAAACGTTTATACTAACCTAAGAAAGCTCGCTATAACACCCCTCTTCTAATTAAAATTTCAACCCCTCTTTCATAGATTACCTAAAGGTATTTAATATGAATCTATCCACACAAAAAATTATCCCCCCCCCTGTCTTTCAGGTGACCAATGTAACCAAAACTTATCAAATGGGCGAAGTGAACGTGGATGCTTTAAGAGGGATTAATGTAGAACTTTATCGTGGTGAACTCGCCGTTTTATTGGGGGCATCTGGCAGTGGAAAATCAACTCTGTTAAACATTTTAGGAGGTCTTGATACCCCAACAGAAGGAACGGTATTGTATCAATCAAAAAATACACACATTGACTTAAGTCATGCCTCTGAAACGGTATTAACAAACTATCGCCGTTTTAATGTTGGCTTTGTCTTTCAGTTTTACAACCTCATTCCCAGCTTAACCGCCGTTGAAAATGTGGCGGTGGTAACCGAAATTGCTAAATCTCCAATGACCCCAAAAGAAGCGCTGACACTGGTTGGATTAAACAAACGACTAAATCATTTTCCCGCACAATTGTCTGGCGGGGAGCAACAGCGTGTTGCCATTGCGCGTGCCATTGCCAAAAAACCAGACGTTCTTTTATGCGATGAACCCACTGGCGCACTCGATTCTAAAACAGGTATTATGGTGTTAGAAGCACTGCAAACCGTTAATAAAGAGCTGGGTACAACAACGGCAATTATTACGCATAATGCGGACATTGCTAACATGGCTAATCGAGTCATTCGCCTCACCGATGGAAAAATCACTGATATTCAAGTAAATCAAAACCGTTTAAACCCTCACGATTTAAGTTGGTAACATCAGATGAACGCAATAGACATTAAATTGTGGCGTGTACTTTGGAACATGCGCCTACAAGCGTTGGCAATCTCCCTTG
>WFNQ01000243.1 GCA_015488565.1 Thiomicrorhabdus sp. | reverse complement strand
TTCCTTGAAAACCCGCGCCACATTGAAGTTCAAATGTTAGCCGATGGTCAAGGCAATGCGGTGCATTTAGGCGAGCGAGATTGCTCGATGCAACGCCGTCACCAAAAAGTCGTTGAAGAAGCCCCTGCTCCAGGCATTACCAATGAACAACGTGCTGAAATTGGTGCCGCTTGCGTTAATGCTTGCATTGAGATTAACTATCGTGGTGCAGGCACGTTTGAGTTCTTATATGAAAACGGCCGCTTTTACTTCATTGAAATGAACACCCGTTTACAAGTAGAGCACTGTGTTACCGAGATGGTTACCGGCATTGATTTGGTTAAAGAGCAAATTAAAGTCGCCATGGGCATGCCATTGAGCCTAAAACAAGAGGACATTAACATTACCGGACACGCCATTGAGTGCCGTGTCAATGCAGAAAATCCGGCCAAAAACTTTATGCCCTCTCCCGGAACCATTGATCACTTGCATCTACCAGGTGGCTTGGGCGTTCGCTGGGACTCTCATATTTATGCAGGCTACAGCGTACCGCCTCATTACGACTCCATGATTGGTAAACTCATCTGTTTTGGCAGTGATCGCTCAACGGCCATTCGTCGTATGAACAGTGCCTTAGGTGAAATCATTATCAAAGGCATTGACACCAATATTCACCTACAGCGTGAAATCATGAACGACGGGGGTTTCTGTGAAGGCGAACGCAACATTCATTATCTGGAAGAACGTTTAGAGCATTTGGTTTAACTTCTATAACCACACTCCACTTACCCCTAAAACCTTCTTGGATACTCCCAGAAGGTTTTTTTAATTTTTCTCCCCCCCCCTGCCTATAGCGTATGCATTCCCACAATTACGCCAATACGCTGGAATAATAATACAACAATTCGTACCAGCCCCCTTTACACTTCTAAATGAAATATATCTTTAGCCGTCTTGATTAAATGCCACTAATTGCCTACAATTGCAGGCGTAATACAACATTTATAGGAGAATCCCATGAGCACGAGTATTCGCATTAATGATTCATTTTATGAAGAAGCTAAATCACAAGCCAAGGCAGAGTTGCGCTCTATACCCAATCAAATAGAGTATTGGGCACGCATTGGAAAGATTGCATTGGACAACCCAGAAATGTCTATTGAAGCGATTAAGACGTTAATGGTAGCCAAAAACCAAGCTTCAGAACCTTTTACATTTAGATAGGCTGAATAGACTGTGCAGATATTTCAAAAACCAGCGTTTAAGAGGGTTTACAAAAAGCTGCATAAAAACCAGCTGGCTTTAGTCAATAATGCAATTCAGACAGTCATTGATCATCCAGAACAGGGGATTGAAAAGAGAGGAGATTTAGCGGGGGTATTTATTTATAAATTCGACTGCCTTAATCAGCAATATCTACTGGCCTATGAATGGGATGAAGCCTCTAGAACACTTCTGTTATTAGGTGTTCATGAAAATTTTTACCGTAGCTTAAAGGCATAATGGAAGTGGGGTCTGGCTTGAATTGTTGTATTATTATTGTTCCCTCGCATTAGCATAATGCGTAGTTTGTTGAAGGGGGGGGAAGATTTTCAATCTCAAAAATTTACCCCCCATCTTTAATAAAGCAGCTCAACAATCCTTTGCCATATCTTTGAATCCCAGATCCTTACATAGAAACGTGAAAAACAGTGTAAGGATTTGGGTATACCGTTCAGTTGTCATTGTTGCTCATTTGATAGATTAAGACCATTAACATAATTAAAAAAAGAGACTCCTTTATGGCTTGGATTCAAATCAATACCATCGTTTCAGAATCGTTAGCAGAACCCCTGTCTGATGCCTTTATGGAAGTGAATGCCGCTTCGGTCACATTTCAGGATGCAAAAGATCAACCCATTTTTGAACCCGAGTTAGGCACTACACCCATTTGGAAACTGGCAAAAGTGGTCGGCCTGTTTGATGCGGAAGTCGACAGCCAATCCATTATTCAGCAACTCACCCAGTACATACCAGACATACCTGCGCACGCTTATAAGGTTGAACAACTGGAGGACAAAGATTGGATTCGTGCGTGGATGGATCAATTTAAACCGATGCTATTTGGCGACAACCTATGGATTGTGCCGAGTTGGAGTCAACCACCCAAACCTGATGCCGTTAATTTAATGTTAGATCCCGGCTTGGCCTTTGGAACGGGTACGCACCCGACCACTTCGCTCTGCCTTACGTGGCTCGATCGTCACCCCCCTAAAGACTTATCTGTGATTGATTACGGTTGTGGTTCGGGAATTTTGGCACTCGCTGCACAAAAATTGCAAGCGGCTTCCGTTGCAGGTACCGACATTGACCCACAAGCGATTACCGCCAGTCAAAAAAATGCCGAACGCAATCAAGAACACATTGAGTTTGCGTTGGTTGAGGATTTTTCTCCCCCCCCTTGTGATTTGCTGGTTGCCAATATTCTTGCCGGCCCACTAAAGCAGTTGGCCACGGAATTTGATCGTTTATTGAAACCCAATGGAACCTTAGTTCTATCTGGATTATTGGCCAAGCAAGCCGATGAGTTGATTGCACATTATCAAACATTTGGAATTGAGTTAACTACCTTTGAGCAACAAGAAGAGTGGGGGTTACTGGCTGGACAAAAAAAATGTTAACCATAGGGGAATACCAATTTGAACACCCTGTAGTGCTCGCCCCCATGGCGGGTATTACCGACTCGGTGTATCGAGAAATCTGCCGTCAAAATGGCGCGTCCTATACCTTAGCTGAGATGGTCGCCTCTAAAAAAGAGTTACGGGACTCGAAAAAATCCTCTACCCGCCATGCCAATCGTACCGATCCGGAACCCCGAGCCATTCAGCTCATTGGCACTCAACCAGACGAGCTCGCCGATGCGGCCATTTGGCAAGTCTCACAAGGGGCGCAAATTATTGATTTAAATTTGGGCTGTCCCGCTAAAAAAGTATGCAGTGTGGCCGCTGGTTCGGCACTGATGGCTAATCCTGATCGAGTCGCGGCTATTTTTGAGGCGGTGGTCTCTGCCGTCCCCATTCCTGTGACCGTTAAAATTCGTACTGGCCACGATGACCAACATAAAAATGCAGTGCAAATTGCACAACTGGCACAAGCGCATGGCCTGCAAGCGGTAACGGTTCATGGTCGAACCCGTGCCGATAAATTTTCTGGTCGTGCCGAATACGACACCATTAAAGCGGTTAAACAGGCGGTGGATATTCCCGTTATTGCAAATGGTGACATTTGTAACCCAAAACAAGCTCAATTTGTATTAAAATACACGGCGGCTGACGGCATTATGATTGGGCGGGCTTCTCAAGGGTATCCGTGGATTTTTCGCGAGGTAAATCATTACCTTAACACTGGAAAAACACGTAGCCCCGCCACGATAAATGAGTTTTATCAAACCATTTTGCAGCACCTATTAGGCTTGCATCAGCTTTACGGAGAACAACTTGGCGTACGCATCGCTCGTAAACACATTGGCTGGTATGGACAACACCTGCCATTTGGCGACGCGTTACGCAAACAATTTAATCCGTTGTTGTCTCCACAGGCACAATTAGACTTAATTCACCACTATTTTGCGTATGAGAACCACACTGTATGAATCCATCCGACCCATCAAAACTATCACAAAATAAGAATCACTCCTTGAGTGAGCAGGTCACCTATACGCTGGAACGCTACTTTGAGACCCT
>WFNQ01000242.1 GCA_015488565.1 Thiomicrorhabdus sp. | reverse complement strand
TTGTAGTGTCACTATTTGGTTTAGTGTTTTACATAGATGCATAAGTATAGAAGCATATAATAATAAGATTAAGTGCGTATTGGTGTATTTGGTTTGTGTTAGCATAAGTACGAGCCATTTTTTTATGGTTAGGCCTAAATTCTAAAACCAATTTTATATACGTTAGAGTAAATGGATTGCTTTTAAAGTAATAAATAGGCTGATAAATAGGGGAATAACTAAAGAACCTATCCAGGTTAATATTTATATAGCGCTTTAAAAGAAAAATGATTCGTTATATCTATTTTGATGGGGAGTGACTTTTAATTATTCAAAAGATAAATCCAATATGTACTTTTTAGTTTAACTAATATGGAGTTTATAACATGAAAAAGATATTTAATGTGTTTGCTACCGTTTTGGTAGTAGCACTTTCAAGCTCTGTCTTCGCGAATCCAAATGATCATACGATTGATAAAATATATACTGTTTATGGAGGAAGTCAAAATGGTATTACTGTGCGAAATGCAGACACATTAGCGCAAATTAACTATTTTGATCCAGGGTTTTATTCCAGTAGCATTGTTTCTGGAAACGACCATAATATGTATTTAACGTCTGGTAATACTATTTATAACTACAGCGATACAGGTAGCTTTATCAGTAGTTTTAGTTTTCCAGATTCAAATATTAATTATCATGAAGTAGCGTATGCTGGTGATGAAATTTATACAGCTTATAACGGCAGTCAAAATGGGGTTACCGTTAGAGATTCAATGTCATTTAACCAGTTATTCTTTTTTGATCCAGGATTTGCCATTAATGGCATTACAGCTGGGGATAATGATGATATGTACTTAACGTCAGGTAATAACATCTATAACTATTCTAATACGGGTACTTTATTAAATAGTTTTGCATGGCCCGGTACAGGTATTACATATCGAGATACAACCTTTAATGGCAATACCGCTAATGCAGACGATAAACTTTACACTGTATATGATGGTGTTCAACAAGGTGTTACTATTCGAGATGCGGATACTCTAGGACAATTGGCTGTTATATTGCCAGGTTTTTCTCCAGAGGGGATTGCATCGGGGGATAATAATGATATGTATTTAACATTTGATAATGCTATTTATAATTACAGTGATACTGGTGTGCTATTAAATCAAATGACATTTCCAGATTTAGGTGTAAAGTATGATGGTATTACATTTGCCTCTGCTGTTCCTGTACCTGCTGCCATTTGGCTATTTGGTTTAGGGTTATTAATGCTTTTTCCGATTGTTAAGTGGAACAAAAATAATCTTTTAATAAAAGAAGCGGCATTGCCTGCTTAGCCTTTAAAGGTTACCTTAGAGCTTTTTTGAAGTCTAAGGTAGCTATTCAGTAACCTTTCTTGTATCACTTCTTATTACTTTATTTTCTTATCAGAACTCGATTCGCAGCATTTTTCAGAATCACAGCTGTTTTCTTTGTTTCCAATAAACTTGGTGGCTGGACAAAAGCCTGTAAAGCTGGCTTGCAGTGCGTTTGCACCCGCAAACAGAGTTAACCACAACCAAGAGGGTTGGGTAAGATCTATTTGACCCGTAAAGTGTGCCAGAGCCATCGGTACTAGAATCATTATGGCAATCAGTCGTATCATGATATTAGATTTCAAAATTGTCTCCTTAATTCGTTATTTAACGGGTTATTATATTCTTACATCCTAATATAATCAAATACTTATTTAACAGGGAGGTTGTTTTTCTTTTTTAAATGGCGCAATCGGTTGGCGAGTTTAATGAGTCGACATTGAATTTTCCAGAAAAGATAGGCGGATGGGCGTGTATTAGAGGATTTCATCTGCAAAGGTATTGGGTTATTTTTGTACTGCTTTTTTAAGTTGTTGTAGCATGTGGTAGGAGGGTGCTCCGTCTGCTGGGAGTTGGTTTGCCACTTGGAAGGCTCTTAGGGCGTTACGTGTTTTACTGCCAGCAATGCCGTCGGGTTCGCCTGCGTTATGGCCGAGTTGATTGAGGATGGTTTGGAGTTGTTCCATTTGATCGCGACTCATCCCTTTATCGTCTTTTGGTTGTTGTTTACTGAGAATCGGTTTGCCAAGGATTCGGTTGGATAGATGCCCTACCGCGAGTGCGTAGTTATTGGAGTTGTTCCAGCGTTTGATGACTTGAAAGTTATCGTAGACTAAAAAAGCGGGGCCTCGGTAATCACTGGGCAGTATGAGTTTGGCGGTGAGTTCTGGCTGGGTGGTAAGAGGCTGGCCATTGGCTTGGCGAATACCAAGGGATTGCCACTCTGTAATGGTACGTTTGGTTTTGTTGTCGGCTAAGGCGTAATTGAAATTTTTGGGCAGAGAAATTTCCTCTCCCCATGTCTGTTGGGGGTTCCATCCTAGGTGTTGCAAAAAGTTTCCTGCGGAGTGAAAGGCATCGGGCAAGCTGTCCCAAAGGTTAATTTTGCCGTCTCCATCACCGTCTACGGCATATTGTAGGTAGTTGGTGGGCATAAATTGAACTTGCCCCATTGCGCCAGCCCAAGAGCCTTTCATTTGACTGGGGTGTACGTGGCCTTGGTCGATGATTGTTAAGGCGGCCATGAGTTGTTTGCTAAAAAAGGTGGTGCGGCGTGGGTCGTAGGCGAGTGTGACTAAGGATTGAATGATGGGAATGTTGCCTGTGTAGCGTCCGTAGTTGGTTTCCATGCCCCAAAAAGAGACTAATATGTGGCTTGGGATGCCGTATTTTTCGGTGACTTGATTGAGTAGTTTTTGATGCTTTTGGTATTGTTGTCTTCCCGTGACAATACGATCTTGAGAGACGGCACTGTAAAAATATTCAAAAAAAGTACGGGTAAATTCGGGTTGTTTTCGATCGGAATCCAGTACTTTTTGACTTAAATGAATGTCTTTAAAGGCCTCGGTCAGTGTTTGCTCTGAAATACCGGCTTGGCGTGCCTGCTGTTTAAAATTGGTTAACCAGTGCTGAAACGCTTGTTCCTCTTCTGGCATGGAAGATTGGGCGTGTGCGGAGACATTTATGGTAAGCAGGAGTGTGATGGTTATTAGGCGGATTAACTTTATCATGGGTGTTCGTAAAAACTCTTATAAATAGGGTTTAAAAATGGATTTCTACATTCTACCGAAAGTAACTCAAAGTTGTAGGGAAAAACCGTTAAAATTAGAGCATTCTTTTTGATCATTTTTTTGGACTATTTATGTTGAAATGTTTTGCGACCACTTCGGGTGGTTTAAGTGAGTTATTGCGTGAAGAGCTAATGGCTTTGGGGGCTAAGAATGTAAAAGCCCAACCAAGAGGGGTGACGTTTGAAGGCTCGAAAGAGTTAGCGTACCGCGCATGTTTGTGGTCGCGTTTAGCCAATAGAGTGTTTATTACCGTGTTGGAAGCGGAGCTGGACAACCAAGAGCAGCTCACTACATCCATTGCAGAGTTAAACTGGCAAGAGCACATGGATCTTCGAGATTCGTTTGCGGTCTCTTTTTCAGGCAAGGGCATGGGCATTGATCACAGTAATTATGGGGCGTTAAAAATAAAAGACGGCATTGTTGATTATTTTATGGCCAAAACCGATGATCGCCCTCAGGTGGATACGGTCAACCCAAATTTAAGAGTGCATGGCCACTTAAACCGAAATCAATTAACGTTGAGCATTGATTTGGTTGGTTACAGTTTGCATCAACGTGGTTATCGAGAAGGTCAGCAGGTTAAAGCGCCTTTAAAAGAGAATATTGCGGCGGCGTTACTGTTGCGTTCGGGCTGGCCAGAGATTGCCAAGCAGGGCGGCAGTTTGTATGACCCCATGTGTGGGTCGG
>WFNQ01000241.1 GCA_015488565.1 Thiomicrorhabdus sp. | reverse complement strand
GTATTGGTTGCGGCACTGGCCGATCCTTTATCAGGGCAACCTGAATCTAAACACTGTCCGGTTAACATCGCACCTTACTCAGCCAAATGGCACGGTTTTATTTTAAGTCGTCAACCGATTGAAACCGAAGGGCTGGATTATTGGGTCAAAATCAAAGGCAAGAAGTTCTACCGTTATGAAATAGCGGGGGAACACATAATGGAAGCCCCTGCAACATGGGCAGAAAGTCTGCTTGGTACGGATGGTGAGGTATTGGAATACCAAGACCTTCATGGCGGACGTTACCGAAAAGCCTTGGTTAAAGACGGCGTGTTGCAGTCGGTACTGTTTATGGCTCCCAGCATTGAACTTCCTCCCAGAGCTTGGCTCGGCACCCTGTTTTCTGTATCCGAACTGGATGCCAAAACACGTTTAAATGTATTGGCAGGGCAACTCTCTGGTGCAAAAGACGAAGGTAAAATGATCTGTTCCTGTTTCGGAATCGGCTTAAACACCATTGTCGATGCCATTCACAAAGATAAACTCACCAGCGTAGACGCTATCGGAAAAGCACTCAAAGCTGGCACAAACTGCGGCTCTTGCTTACCTGAGTTGACGGAAATTTTGGCTACGGAGTTGAAGTAGGTAGAGGTTAACTCCTCCCCTTGGCAAGGGGGAGGTTGGGAGGGGGTTAAAGAGCAAGCGTTTATTCTTTATATGCTGTATGGTTTTGCCCATCCCCAACCGACATCTTGTCAGGCGAGGGGAGGGGTAAAAATCAGGCTCAATTCACCTTGCTTTCCTGTAGATGAGTCGGTAAATCAGTTGTTTTTATGGATTTTAACCAAGATGCCAAACAGCGGGTGGTCGATGTAGTGGAGTTCTCCGGGTTTGATTTTTCGACTTTCAACAAGGTTGAAACGCCAGTGTGTGGGGAGATATTCAAGATCAACTTGCTGGTTTTGTGCCACGGCTTCTCGGATTTTTGAGGGGATTCTTTTTTCGACTTCTAAATCAAATTGTACGTGTGCAAAGCGGGTTTTGTAGAGCTTTACTGTGCCGAGAAGGTTGCTGCTGCCTGAGCGATCGCTTTCGATTAAGACGGTTGGGGTCTTTTTGGGGCTGTAGGCGTTTTGTGACCACGCTTGGTGAAATAGAATGCGGTAGTTTTTGGCGACTTTAGCGGCGACGTCATTCAATTGACTCTTACGTTTTTTAAGGTATAAGCGAGATTTTTGTGGTGTTGAGAGCGATACGCTGTTTTCGGTGTTTGGCAGTTCTATTTCGTCAGGCCAACGCTCCTCTGTCCAGCCTTTTAAAGCGAGGTTTTCAAATACGATAACTTCGATGGTGTAATTTGGGGTTTTTGCTTGTGCGGTTGAGTAACATGCCATTAATCCCATTACTAAGCTTAGTATTGGCAGAACGCCTCCCTTTTTGAATAGGAAGTCTAAGGTGAATTGAGCTTGCTCATTTTTGGCTGATATGGTCATGGCGCGGTGCGTCCTTTCTTTTTAGCGTGTTTCTGGTTGGTTTCGTATGTTTTTAATTAATAGTTCAATCGCATGAATACGCTGTGGTATATCTGGCATTGTATCTAAAACCGTCAATTCGGTTTGGCCTTTTAGTTGATATTGCTTGGGCTGTGACTGAATCAATTGAATCAGTTTAAGCGGGTCAATATCGGGTTGGCTATTAAATTGCACACGAACCATGCTCTCTGTGGCATCCAGTTTGGTGATACCAATGGGTTCAATGAGTAGTTTTACTTGCGTGACTAGCAACAGGTTTTTAACTTGATCGGGCAGGAGGCCAAAGCGGTCAATCATCTCGACTTCAAGCTCTCTTAATGCGCTTGTGCTGTTGGCACTGGCAATACGCTTGTAGAATACTAAGCGGGTATGCACGTCGGGTAGGTAGCTTTCGGGAATGAGGGCGGGCACATTTAGGTTGACTTCGCTTCCTGTGTTTAGCGTGGTGCTGAGTTCGGGTTGTTTGCCAGATTTGAGCGCATTAACGGCGCGTTCTAATAGTTCGCTGTACAGTCCAAAACCAATCTCTTGAATTTGCCCTGATTGCCCATCGCCCAGTAGTTCGCCTGCGCCTCGAATTTCTAAATCGTGACTGGCTAAAATAAAACCTGCGCCTAGGGTGTTGTGTTTGGCGATGGCAGTAAGGCGTTTTTCGGCATCTTTGGAGAGCGAGGCTTTGTCTGCGGTAAATAAGTAGGCGTAAGCACGGTGATGTGAGCGACCGACACGACCACGGAGTTGGTGCAGTTGCGCCAAGCCAAATTTGTCGGCACGGTCAATTAAGATGGTGTTGGCGGTGGGAATATCAATTCCTGTTTCGATAATGGTGGAGCAGACCAGTATGTTGTAACGGCGGTGGTAGAAGTCTTCCATAACGGCTTCCAGCTCGCGTTCGTTCATTTGCCCGTGGGCAAGGGTTATTTTGGCTTCGGGAATCAGTGCTTGCAGGTGTTCGACCATCTGTTCCATTTTGGACACTTGGTTGTAGAGCACATACACTTGCCCTCCACGGCGAATCTCTCGTAAGGACGCTTCTCGCACCACGTCATCGTTCCACTCTTGCACAAAGGTTTGTACCGCCAGTCGTTTGGCGGGTGGTGAGGCGATAATGGAGAGATCACGCAGATCGTTCATGGCCATATTGAGGGTACGTGGAATGGGCGTGGCGGTCATGGTTAAAATATCCACTTCGGCGCGCATTTTTTTCAGTTGTTCTTTTTGGCGTACCCCAAATCGGTGCTCTTCATCAACAATGATTAAGCCAAGTTCTTTGTAGTGCACGTCTTTTTGAATCAGTTTATGCGTTCCGATAATAATATCGACTTGCCCCTTTTTTAGGTCTTCCAGTGTCTTTTTTTGCTCTTTTGGAGTTTGAAAGCGGGAGAGCACTTCAATGCGCATTGGCCAGTCGGAAAAGCGATTTTTAAAGTTTTCGTGGTGCTGGTGCGCCAACAGGGTGGTGGGGACTAAAATAGCCACTTGCTTGCCATCGTAAGCGGCAATAAACGCGGCGCGCATCGCCACTTCGGTTTTACCAAAGCCCACGTCGCCACAAATAAGACGATCCATCGGTTTGTCGGAGTGCATGTCATCGTAAACGGCTTCAATGGCCTGTTGTTGGTCGGGCGTTTCTTCAAAAGGAAAGCTGGCTGAAAAACGTTGGTAGGCTTCGGCGGGGGTTTTAAACGCGTAACCCGGTCGTGCGGCACGTTGGGCGTAAATATCGAGCAGTTCGGCGGCCACATCGTGCACTTTTTCGGCGGCTTTGCGTTTGGCTTTTTCCCAGCGATCACTGCCCAGTTTATGCAGGGGGGCGGTTTCGGGGGTCGCGCCGGTATAGCGACTAATAAGGTGAAGTGAGGTCACGGGCACATAGAGTTTGGCATCACCGGCGTATTGCAGCATTAAAAACTCTTTTTCTTCGCCGTGTATTTCGATATTTTCTAGGCCAAGGTAGCGTCCAACACCGTGGTCAATGTGTACCACGGGGCTACCAATATCCAGCTCAATCAGGTTGCTGATGGCAGTATCAAAGTCGTTGTGTTTGCGTTTGCGACGACGCTTTTGAATCACAGTTTTGCCAAATATTTGCGATTCTGAAATTAGGCAGAAGGCATCGGTGTAAATGGATTCTTCTAACGGACTGACCACAATGCTTGGCGTTTTAGAGCGGCTTTGACTGTGTTCAAGTGCTTCATTCCAATCTTCAACAATACGGGGTTTATGTTTGTGCTTGGCAAGCAGGGTCAGCAACGTCTCTCTGCGCCCGGTGCTTTCGGCACTGAAGACCACGGCACCTTGATAGCGGTCTAAAAAGGCATTGAGCTTGGCAAGTGGGTAGTCGCTTTGCGATTGAATGCCCAGATAGGGTTGTGTTTTGGCGGCAAATTGAGCGGTATTTTTAGCCGAAACGGTCGGCTCTAAGGTAATGCGATGATAGGGCTTGATGGCGGTTAAAAATTCGATTTTATTAAGAATGATTTCTTCGGGCTTGAGCAGTGGAAAATCGGGATTGTGTTGCCCAACTTGATAGCGTTCTTGGTATTCTTGGTGAATTTGTTCCAAGCTATTTTCTAAGTTTTTTTGCGCGTCACTGAAATCAAAAAACAGGGTGTTGTGCGGCAGATACTCAAATAAAGTGGTGAGCTGAGAGTGAAACAGCGGCAGGTAATATTCCAGTCCACCTACAGACTGCTTTTCAGAAACAGCTTTATATATGTGTGAGCTTCGTGCATCACTGCCAAAGTATTCTTTAAATTTTTGTCTAAATAAATCAATGCCTTGTTGTGTAAAGTTAAACTCTTTTGCGGGAAGGAGTTTAATCTCTTCTATCTGTTCAATCGAACGTTGGTTGTCTGGATTAAAGCTGCGAATGGTCTCAATTTCATCGTCAAACAGGTCGATTCTAAACGGGGTTTTACTGCCCATGGGGAAGAGGTCAATGATTGAACCTCGAATGGCAAACTCCCCATGTTCCATCACTTGGCTTACACGCTGGTAGCTACTGGCTTCGAGTTTTTGGGTAAAGGGTTCAATCTCTAAGGTATCGCCACAAGAAAGCAAAAAGGTAAATTGCTGAATGTAGTCCAGTGGCACAATTTTTTGGATAACGGTGGAGATGGGCAGGATTAAAATGCCCTGCTTTAAATTGGGCAGGCGGTATAAGGTTTTAAGGCGTTCTGAAATAATGTCTTGATGCGGTGAAAACTGATCGTAAGGCAGCGTTTCCCACTCAGGAAAAGAGAGTATTTCGTCGCGGTTGGGCAAAAAAAATGTCAAGGCTTCTTGCAGTTGGCTGGCCGCTTGACTGTCTTGGGTTAATACCACCATTAATCCCGAAGTATGGCAATAGGTGTTGGCAATGGCCAATGCACTTTCTGAATAATTAAGCGCACCCCAATAGGAGCGTTGGCCTTTTAAGGTGATTTGGTCGGTGGCAAGTGGGGTAAGCAAGTTATTCATAAAGTCTTAGTGTGTTCAATGAAAATGAGAGGGGTATTTTAAACTACTGGGGGGGGAAAAAAAGTGCAAAGGAAAAATTTCCCTTAATTCATTTTTTTTAGAGGGGTACAGCCTAATAGCGCTTGTGATTTTAATGTGCCTAAAGCGATGGGGGTTCATTTGGGGGTAAAGATGGTTTAGTATGGTATTTTTATGTCAATATTTTATTCACGATAGGAAAGTTATTATGGCAACAGTGGTGGTGGTGGGTGCAAGCACGGGTGGATTGCCCATGTCTTATGACCTGAGAAAACATTTGGACAAAGGGCACACCATTAAGGTGGTGAGTGCGGTGGAGTCGTTTAACTTTATTCCTTCCAACCCTTGGGTGGCGGTCGGTTGGCGAACGCCTGAAGAGATCTCTTTCAAGCTTGAACCTTACTTAACCCGTAAAGGCATTGAGTTTTATCATCAAACGTGTACGGGTATTGATCCACTTAATAACAAAATCACTTTGGGTGATGGCTCTGAAATGGCTTACGATTATTTGGTGCTGGCTACGGGGCCAACATTGGCATTTCACGAGGTAGAGGGGCTGGGGCCGAAAAGTCAGGGAGGGTTTACCACCTCGATTTGTACCACGCCTCATGCCACGGAAGCTTATGAGCAGTGGGAGAGTTTTTGTGACGACCCTGGCCCGATTGTGGTGGGTGCGGTACAGGGTGCGTCTTGTTTTGGTCCCGCGTATGAATTTGCCATGATTATGGAAACGGATTTACGTAAACGTAAAATTCGTAATCAAGTGCCCATGACTTTTGTGACCTCAGAGCCTTATATTGGGCACCTTGGTTTAGGTGGGGTTGGGGACTCAAAAGGGTTAATGGAATCTGAAATGCGTCAGCGCCATATTAAGTGGATTTGTAATGCCAAAGTCACTAAAGTTGAAGATGGCTTAATGTTTGTAAGTGAGTATAACCAGCAAGGCGATGTGGTTGAAGAGCATGAACTGCCGTTTAAGCACTCTATGATGTTACCCGCATTTAAAGGCTCTAAGTTTTTACAGGAGATGGTGGATGTCGATCCTGAAAAAATGGGTGGACCTTTGGTGAATCCTAGAGGGTTTGTTAAAGTAGATGAGTTTAGCCGCAACCCAACCTATCATAATATTTATGCACTGGGCGTGGGGATTGCCATCGCACCCGTAGATACAAATTGCCCCGTACCCTGCGGTACGCCTAAAACAGGTTTAATGATTGAGTCGATGGTTAGCGCCATTAGCCAGAATATTCAGGAGAACTTAAGCGGCAGAGAAGCGAATGCAGAACCGACATGGAATGCGTTTTGTTTGGCGGATATGGGGGATACGGGCGTGGCATTTGTGGCACTCCCTCAAATACCCCCCCGTAACGTAACGTGGGCTAAAAAAGGAAAGTGGGTGCATTTGGCTAAGATTGCCTTTGAAAAATATTTTATACGCAATATGAAGGCGGGCGTCTCAGAACCGGTTTATCAAAAGTATGTACTGAAAATGATGGGGATTCATCGTTTAAAATCGGACGATAAATAGGTCGAGTTTGGAGTATACTTAATCTTTACCTAAGTAATTATGTATACCCAAGTAATTATCTTAATTTTCACAAGGAGTTCTAAGTCATGGCAAAATCGGTTAAAAAATCATTAGCAAAAAAGTTAGTTAAAAAAATTGCAGCCAAAGCAGCTGAAAAAGCCGCTGAAAAAGCTGGGTTTAAGAAAAAAGACGCGAAAACCATTGTTAAAGTCGCGGTTAAGAAAGCGGTTAAAAAAGGCCTTTCTAAAAAAGGCAAAATTAAAGCGGTGGCTAAAAAAGTGGTTAAAAAAGCCACAAAGTAATTTATTGAGTCCTACCGTTTTATTTTAAACCCTTGATGTTTGTTTACATCAGGGGTTTTTTGTTTTTTATTGATTGTAAAATTTTATCTCCCTCAAGGGGGTACTAAAAATAGTCCCCTCTCTTTTTTGTCTTTTTATAACAAGACTCTCTATAATGTGCCCATGAATTTTGATATGACGATAAGTGCATTGGATTTACTGGGAACGGTGGTGTTTGCTATCACAGGATTGCTGGCGGCCAGTCGTAAGCAGTTGGATCTGTTTGGTGCGATTGTGATTGCGATGGTGACGGCGATAGGGGGGGGGACATTACGCGATCTGATTTTAGATCAACCCGTTTTTTGGGTCACGCAACCTCATTATATTTACATTGTGGTGATTGCAGCCCTGTTTATGTTTTTTTACGCCAAGTTTAAAACCGCTCCTATGCGCTTGCTATTGTATTTGGATGCGTTGGGGTTGGCGGTATTTACGGCGATTGGGGCACAAAAAGCGATGGATTTAGGCTTGAGTGACCCGATTATTATTATGACCGCGATTATGACTGGGGCGGCAGGCGGGGTGATTCGAGATGTTTTGGTGGGTGAAGTACCGTTGATCTTCCGTAAAGAGATTTACGCCACCGCAAGTTTTATTGGGGCAAGCGTGATGCTGTTGGCATCTAGCGTGTTTGAACAACAAGAAGTGGCGGTTATTTTATGTATTGTGGTGGTCTTTAGTTTGCGTATTTTGGCGATTTTAACCAATTACAGTTTACCCGTGTTTAATCCGGTTCATAAACAGGATTCGGACGACTCTCATTAACTTTTAAAGGTATTTATAAATTTTTTATGTTTAAGCTTCCTTATGAGCTCTTTTTAGGGCTTCGATACACCCGAGCCAAAAGGCGTAATGGGTTCATCTCTTTTATCACCTTTTCATCCATGGTAGGGATTGCATTAGGCGTGACGGCTTTAATTACCATTATGTCGATTATGAATGGTTTTCAAGAGGAGTTGCGAGACCGTATTTTAGGCATGACCGCGCACATGACCATTAATGAGCAAAATAATCGCTTAGAAGATTGGGATTCGCTCTATAACCAAATGATCAATCAACCGCATGTGACGGGAGCCGCGCCTAATATTATGGAACAGGGCATGTTAAGTCATGCGGGTGAAGTCAAAGGCGTGGCTATTCGTGGCGTGCTGCCAGAGCTGGAAAATAGTGTGGCGGACATTGACAGTAAAATGTTGGATGATGGCCGTTTGGCCGATTTAGTGCCCAAAAAATACCGCATGATTTTAGGGCATGAATTGGCGATGAGTTTAGGGGCGGAAGTGGGCGATAAGGTGACGTTAATTGCCCCGCAAGGCACGTTCTCTCCCGTGGGGATGGTGCCCAGAATTAAACGCTTTACCATTGTGGGGGTGTTTGAGGCGGGGATGCACGAGTACGACAGTGGGTTGGCCATTATTCATATTGATGATGCTAAAAAAGTCTTTAAATATGGCGATTCGGTCAGTGCACTGCAGTTAAAACTAGACGATATGTTTTTGGTGGGTAAGGTCAAAAATCAATTGGCAAAAGTGGCGGACAAGACATTGTATTTGCAGGATTGGACACAGCAACACGCCAATTTTTTTAGAGCAATAGAGATGGAAAAGCGCATGATGTTTATTGTGTTGGCTTTAATTATTATGGTGGCCACATTTAATATTGTATCCACCATGGTGATGGTGGTAACGGATAAGCAGGGGGATATTGCAGTATTGAGAACCATTGGCGCATCGCCCTTTAGTATTCAACTCATTTTTATTATTCAAGGGCTGGTGATTGGTGTATTAGGTTCACTGATGGGCTTGGCGGGCGGCTTGAGTTTGGCCTTTAATATTGATGTGATTATTCCCTTTATTGAAACGATTTTAGGGATTGAGTTTTTTCCTGCGGATGTGTATTACATTAGCAGTGTTCCCTCTAAAGTGGAGTGGAGTGATGTTTGGTCAGTAACAGGATTGGCTTTTGTTTTAACCCTGTTGGCGACGTTGTATCCTGCTCGAAAAGCCGCCAAACTTCAACCTGCTGAGGCACTACGTTATGAGTGAGTTTGTACTACAAGCCAAAGGGCTATCGAAATCATTTCAAGAGGTGGCGGTACACACCACCGTATTTACCGAGGTGGATTTAGCGATTAAGCCAGGTGAAAAAGTGGCCATTGTGGGCGCGTCTGGTTCAGGAAAAAGTACTTTATTGCATATTTTAGCGGGACTCGATCAGCCTGATGAGGGCGTGGTTTTATTAAATGGCCATTCGTTTTCTCAAGAGAAAGACACCCCGCGTGGTCGGTTGCGAAATCAATACATGGGGTTTGTTTATCAGTTTCACCATCTATTACCTGAGTTGACGGCACTTGAGAATGTCATGTTGCCACTTAGAGTCAGAAGAACCCCTGCGAAGAAGGCACAAGCACAAGCCGAGACGTTGCTTAAGCGTGTGGGATTGGCAGACCGAATGCACCATAAACCGAGTGAGTTATCGGGAGGGGAGCGTCAGCGAGTGGCGATTGCTCGCGCGTTGATTACCGAACCTAAGTGCATTTTGGCCGATGAACCAACGGGGAACTTGGATGATTCATCAGCCGAACAGGTATTTCAGTTGCTACTGGAGCTGAATCAAGAGTTTAATACGGCGCTGGTGATTGTTACCCATGATTTAGCGTTGGCAGGCAAAATGGATCGCCAGTTACGGCTGTCTGGTGGCCACATTCAAGAGGTCAAATAATCTGTGTTATCACTTCAAAACTTATCCATTCGTGCGGGCACAAAACTTCTATTTCAAGCGGCGAGTTTAAATGTACATCCAGGACAAAAAATTGGCCTTATTGGTCAAAATGGCACGGGAAAAACCACGCTATTTAAAACCCTGTTAGGTGAACATACCATTGACGAAGGTCAGGTGGGCATTCCAGCCAATTGGTTGATTGGCAGTGTCGAACAAGAGGTAAAACAACTCGATTTAAATGCGCTGGATTATGTCTGTTTTGGTGACACCAAATACGCAGAAGCGCAACAGATGATTGCTCATTCTGAACAGTCTCAAGACAATGACGCGCTGGTAAAAGCCTACGATATGTTGGATAAAATTGATGGTTTTTCTGTGCCTAATAATGCACGTCAACTGCTCTATGGGCTGGGATTTTCGGTCGAAGACTTTGAGAAAAAAATATCTGAATTTTCAGGAGGTTGGCAAGTTCGTTTAAAGCTAGCTCGAGCATTGATGCAACGCTCTGATTTGCTATTGCTTGATGAGCCAACGAACCATTTAGACATTGAAGCGGTCGCATGGTTGATTCAATGGTTAAAGTCGTACGGCGGTGCTATTTTAATTATTTCGCACGATCGGGATTTTTTAGATCAAGTGGTGCAAGGTATTGCGCACATTCACAATCAAAAAATCACCTTTTATTCGGGTAACTTTGCTTCATTTGAACGACAACGTAATGAGCAGTTAATGCAACAGCAAGCGTTGCATGATAAACAGAAAGTTCAAATGCAGCACCTTAAAAGCTTTATTGAACGGTTTAAAGCCAAAGCCAGTAAAGCCAAGCAAGCGCAAAGTCGTGTAAAAGCCTTAGAACGGATGGAAGAAGTGGCTGCCGTACAAGCCAGCAATCCGTTTACCTTTAAATTTTCTCCCCCCCAGCACCAACCCGATCCCATGCTTGGCTTAAAAAAAGTGGACTTTTCGTATGAAAATAAGTCGATTTTAAGGGGCGTTGATTTAACACTTCGAGCAGGCGATCGAATTGGATTGGTGGGGGTGAATGGTTCGGGTAAATCCACTTTAATTAAGCTGTTGGTAGGGGATTTGATGCCCGAAAGTGGTAAGGTGAGTATCAGCAGGGGGGTGAAGTTTGGTTATTTTGCACAGCACCAGCTTGAGTCATTAATTTATGAAAAAAGCCCATTGCAACATCTGTTAATGCTGCCAGAGCCTCCAAACGATCAAGAAGCACGTAATTTTTTGGGTAGTTTTGGCTTTTCGAATGAGCAGTGTTTGGATTCGATTGAGCACTTTTCTGGGGGTGAAAAAGCCCGTTTGGCCTTAGCCATTATTGTGTATCAAAAACCCAATTTAATTATTTTGGATGAGCCAACGAACCATTTGGACATGGACACCCGAGATGCATTAGACATGGCGTTACAGGACTTTGATGGGGCGCTCATTATTGTCACGC
>WFNQ01000240.1 GCA_015488565.1 Thiomicrorhabdus sp. | reverse complement strand
GAATAAACTCAACCCCCGATAAGGTTCGTTTTTTATACCGTTTTGTTTTACTGTCTTTATACCGAAAAGTGACCTCCTCGTCCGTATAGCTTAAAATATCCTTTTCCTGAAATAAGTGGGGTCAGTGTCGACTTTAATTTGAATTTAAGCCAATCCCTGCAAGACCCACCCCAATCACAACACAAAGCCCCCCCAAAAAAAATTACCCACAGAAAATGTGACTAAGTTCGTCTTTCAAAAACAGGGGCAGAGCAAGTGCAGTTGATATAGCTTATTTTTGTATGTACAATGGGTATATACAAATAAGAGGCCGTTAAAATGGTACATACAAAACTTTTTAAATCCAATCAAAGTCAGGCGGTGCGTCTATCAAAGTCCGTTGCTTTTCCAAGCGATGTAAAAGAGGTTGAGGTTGTCGTAATCGGTAACAGCCGAATAATCACTCCTGTAAATCAATGCTGGGATAACTGGTTTGATAGTGAAACAACCTCAAGTGAATTTATGACAAGCAGAGAACAGCCTTTAGCTCAAGAGCGTGAATTATTCAATGATTAAATACATGCTTGATACAGATACGTGTATTTATACAATAAAGCGTAAGCCCTTAGAAGTTAGAAGGATGTTTAATATTCACTCTGGTGAAATTAGCATTTCCACAGTGACACTTGGAGAGCTTGTTCACGGCGTTGAGAAATCTGATAATCAACGACAGAATAGAATCGTATTGGAAGGGTTTGTTGGACGATTGGAAGTGATAAATTTTGATGAAGCAGCCGCTTACCAATTTGGTCAACTAAGGCATGAGCTAAAAGGTCAGGAAATTGGTGCTTACGACTTTATGATAGCGGCTCACGCAAGAAGTCTTGGGCTTACATTAATAACCAATAACACCAGAGAATTTAATCGTGTTGAAGGCTTAAGAGTAGAAAATTGGGTTAACAATAAAACAAGTTAAGCCACAACCAGAAATTAGCTTGCTCAAGCAGTTTGATAAGTAGGGTCAGTGTCGACTTTAATGTAATATCATCAGATGAATATCGTTTAGAGGGGGGGGGGAAGAATTTTGCAATCCAAAATATTTCCCCCCCCATCAATAAAATAGTTCAACAACATTCAGCGTTTTTTTGAATCTCAAACATTGTAAAATCCAGAAAGTTACCGTGCGTTCGCAGGCAGTAGGGGGGGGAGAAAATTTAATTCCAAATCTTATCCATGTCCCAACATAAAATAAGTACAATTAAATTAAACGATCAGAATACGGTAATATACCTAGGGGTAGGGGTTGTAGGCGCAGTTTTTTGCTATGTATTCCCGTATTTTTAAAATTGCTACAGCCAACAATTTACCATGCATTTTGTTTGGCGCATGGTTATGCCAAGCCTTATTCGCTGTAAGTCGTTGCTGATCTTGGTTGTTATGAGTGGGTAATTTAAGCAAAAAGGGAGAGGCCAATGTTTGAAACTGTTATTTTAATAGGGGCAATATGTGGTTCAATTATGGTGATTGGGTCAATGATTTTACTGTACAGAGGTGCTATTTCTCTTCAAGCGGCGGCAACGAGTGAAGCATTATCAATTGAGCTAATTGATGAAATTAAGTTATCAACGAGATATCCCGCACTGGCTTTGTTTCTTATCGGTTTTATTTTTTTTATTTCTGCAGCTTGGTTTGCTCAACAGGGGGATGCAAAAAAATTAACTCTTGAAGGGGTTGTTTCTTCACCTGATGAACTGGTTGATATTGAAATTTATTTGAGTGCAGGGCCATGGAAACAAGATGTTTCTGATGAAAGAGGGAAGTTTTCTATTCTGTTCCATCCTAATATAGAAAGCTTGCATGCAACGGTTATTGCTCCAGGTTATGAAAACTCTGGTGTTACTAGGAATGTAAAAGTTAACAAAGGTTCTGTAAGTATTGGAACGATAGAGGTTGGGCGGAGAATTGTCGATAATATCGTCCCAAAAAATGATATACCTCCAAGACAAGCTGGTAGGACTTTAAGTTCTGGGGGGCAGTTCTAATGAATATATCAAAACGTTATATTATTATTTTTGTACTGTTGCTCTCTTATCTATTTCCTTTGACCTCTTTCGCTGAAAGTTTAATGGGTCAGGTAGTCGATAGGCGCGGTATTCCTGTCCCAGGTATGGAGGTTCGATTATATCACCCTGACCCTGGCGTTAGTCGACCTCGGTATACTGATCGAGAAGGTATTTTCTTTTTTGATTATGTTCCGCCTGTGAATGGTTACTATGATATTGAATACTATTGGAGAGGCCGTCTTATTTATCGAGGATCGATTCAGGTGATTGGAAACGTTCAACTTCCTCCTATAACACTGTGATGGATTAATAAAAAATTTACCAAGCTTGAGTAGTATATGAAGAAAAAAGCACATACAACTATGGTGTATTTTTTATCCCTTTTTAAGGTTATTTTTAATAAAGGGGGGGGGGCTTAGATGCAAGTTGCAAGTGCAACACATTTAATTATTATCATCTAAGCCTTTAATAACGCGTCATTATCATGGTTTTATCTAGTAATGGTATTTCAATTTAGAGAGGGTGTTCTTGAATAGAAATATTTGAATTTGGTTTTAATATCAAATAGTTGTTTGCTGTTGTGCCTTTTAGCGTGTTCTTAATGGTATTTTTATTAAAATAAAGTGGTTTATACGGTTTACAATCTCTTTAATTATTTGTATCATACGCGCCTAACTTAGGAGACGTGGCCGAGAGGCTGAAGGCGCTCCCCTGCTAAGGGAGTATAGGGTTTGTAGCTCTATCGAGAGTTCGAATCTCTCCGTCTCCGCCATTAGTTAGATGTTTTTATTTTGTATCGTTTTATGTCACTTTTAGGGGCTTATAATACGACTCATAATAAAGCGCCCGTAGCTCAACTGGATAGAGTACTCGGCTACGAACCGAGCGGTTAGGGGTTCGACTCCCTTCGGGCGCACCATATTTTAAGCCCTGTTTAATGGTTAGTTAAACAGGGTTTTTTATTTTTTTAAGAAAATTTATAGCGTATAAAAAAGAGTGTTATTTATTTCTATATTCTTTTTAAAAGTCTATATAATACGCCACACAACAATGCGCCCGTAGCTCAACTGGATAGAGTACTCGGCTACGAACCGAGCGGTTAGGGGTTCGACTCCCTTCGGGCGCACCATATTTTAAACCCCGTTTAATCTTTTGATTAAGCGGGGTTTTTTATTGCCTAAAATTTGGGGTATATGGGATATAAAGAGGTGTTTCCACAAGCTCTGTTAAACAGGAGCTTGTGGACATTTTTTGGGGAGTACAAGGTGAATTGAACCTGTTCAAGAGAGGGTACTCTGGAGTACAAGGTGAATTAAGCCTGCTCCGGAGCAGAAGTGTTAGGGTAGTACAAATCCTATGCTTTCGTGTACGGCTTTTAGCGTGACTTGCGCTTGTGCTCGTGCGGTTTCTGCGCCTTGTTTTAGAATGGCTTTTAAGGCGCTTTCGTCTTCTCTCAGTTGGTAGAATCGCTCTTGCATGGGGGCAAGGTAGTCGATGACCAGTTCGGCGAGTTCGACTTTTAGGTGGCCGTACATTTTACCTTCAAAGTGTTTTTCAACATCTGGAATGGGTTTGCCGCTGATGACGGAGTAGATGGTGAGTAGGTTGGAGACGCCTGGCTTGTTTTCTAGGTCGTATACTATCTCAGCACCAGAATCGGTTTGGGCTTTTTTGAACTTTTTGAGTATGGTTTTAGGGTCGTCAAGCAGTCCAATAAAATTGCCTTTGTTTTCGTCGGATTTGGACATTTTAGACAGTGGGTCTTGTAGGCTCATGATTCGACCCCCTGAGGTGGTGGGGGCTATAAATGGCTCGGGTACTTTAAAGAGCTCTTTGTTAAAGCGGTTGTTGTAGCGTGTGGCTAGGTCGCGTGTTAACTCTAGGTGTTGTTTTTGATCTGCCCCGACTGGCACCATTTCGGTTTGATAGAGTAGGATGTCGGCGGCCATTAATACGGGGTAGTCGTACAGCCCTACGTTGATGTTTTGTGCATGTTTTTGAGACTTGTCTTTAAACTGGGTCATGCGATTGAGTTCGCCCATGTAGGTTGAGCAGTTGAGTATCCAAGCGAGTTCAGCGTGCTCAGGTACATGTGATTGGATAAAGACGGTACTTTTATTGGGATCAATGCCGGCGGCAAGGTAGAGCGCCACAAAGTCTAGGCTGCGTTTAACCAGTGCGGCAGGATCTTGTTCGACGGTAATGGCGTGCATGTTAACCAGTGAAAACAGACAGTTGTAGTCGTCTTGCATGGTGACCCAGTTTTTAATGGAACCAATGTAGTTGCCAAGCATGAGATCGCCAGAGGGTTGAATACCGCTGAATAAGGTTGGTTTTGAGCTGTTCATAATGAGGTTCTTTTTACGATTGTTTTAAATGGGCGTTATTTTCGCATTTTATGTATGGAATAACTAGGCGGCACGCGTTAAGTCGGTCTAATAAATAAAAGGAATTAGCTTTTTGCTGTGGGTTTGGTAGTGCGAGTAGGTGTTTAATTTTTGTGCGAGCAATTGTTCTTCGTAATGGAGTTTAATCAGTAGGGTTAAGGTAAGTAGGCTGTAAGTGAGCAATAGACTGGTGGATGGCTGAAATGCGATAGGGGGGAGAAAAAATAGAAGAATTGCGAGGTACATGGGGTGGCGAATGTAGCGGTAGGGTCCGGATGTGATGAGTGTGATGTTTTGTTTCGGGTCGGGCACGATATTGAATTGACCAAGTTTCATGGTGTTGACTGCCCAACCCCCTAATAAGATGGCAGGGGTACAGCTTAAAATAATACCAACTTGTAGAAGTTCTTGTGCATTTTTGCTTTGGCTAATAAGTAGGTAGCTTAATAGGGTAATTAAGCTAAATTGTAGTGTGACGAGGCTTGATGATATAAAAGGATGTTGAAGCGTGGTTTGTTGTTTCATGAGGTGTTTAATGACCCGTATTTTTTATGGGGTTAAAGGTGGGGCTATGATTTCATAAAACCGAGATCATTTGTATCAAAGTTTGTTAGGTTAGGAAAGATTTCATTCATATCACTGTCGGTCATTCCCATCCATTTGGCGAAGGTTGCGCCGTATTGATCAACGCCATATTTAGGAATAAATCGGCCAGAAGAGCGGGCATCGTCTGGTCCATCGAGTGATAAATCTAGCATGTCGCCATGGATTTTCCCTCCTTTTACGGCTCCTCCCATGACGAGATGATGTCCTGCCCAGCCATGATCTGTACCATCGTCATTTGCGGTGTATGAACGTCCAAATTCACTTGTAGTAAAAGTGGTGACACTGTTTTCAACGCCGAGTTCTACTGTGGTTTGATAAAAGCTGTTTAATGCATCGTTAAGTTCTGTTAATTTATTTGAATGTAAGCTTAATTGATTGGCATGGGTATCCCAGCCTCCAATACCAACAAAAAATATTTGACGTCTCATGCCAAGCGTTTCTCGAATGGAAATCATTTTAGCCGCCATTTTGAGTTGATCAGACAAACGGGTCGGTTCATAAGGGGTTCTAATCTCTTGTGTATTTGCAAGTGCTTCAATTAATGGGGCAACACGTGCTTCGGTATTGAGGTAGGTTTGTGCAGAATATTGTTCCAGTAGAGATGAGTGGTGATTGGATTCAATTATTTTATTCCAAGCGTCTATTCGGCTGTTTTTCCAACGAGGCCAAGTATCGCTTTTAAAGGCTTTCATTTCTTCAGCCCCTGATTTAGGATTGAGTGTAAAACTAAGTGGTTTTAAACCACGTTGCCATGGTTTGTTGCTTGTTAGGCTAAATAAGGCGGGTTGATTTGGGTTGGTATTGGCCGTAATGAGCATGTCCATCATTCGGCCACCCCAGCCAGGAGGTTGTACGCCAGATTTTGTGATCGCACCTGTTGCCCAAAACTGTTCTTGGTGGCTATGAGAGAATAGGTGTTCGGGAAGTTGTTGTGTTTTATTTTTAAAGTCATTACGCGTTATTGGTTCAATTAAGGCACCAACACTGGCAGAAACGGCTAATTTGTTATTATTGTATAGTGTTTTTAAGTCTGACAAGGATGGATGGAAAGCGTATTCATTTCCTTTTAAAGCGTGCAAAGCATTGCGCTCTAATGCCAGACTTGTGCGAGCATTTTTATATTGGTTATAGGCGTTTTCTTCATAAGGAATAAGCATGTTGAACGCATCATTCCCCCCAAATAAGAAGATGCAAACAAGTGATTTATGGTCGTTAAGGTGACTGTAGCTAGAGGAGGCGGCCATGGCCGATTGCATGAGTTGCAATTTTCCTTGTGTTGCAAGTAATGAGGTTGCTCCAATCCCCAGTGCTATTTTTTTTAAGAAGGCTCTGCGTTGTAATGATTGTAGGTGTTTCATTTTTGAGTGCCTTTGTTGTTTATCGCTGTATTAAATATTCTGGTGAGCTGGTAATGAGAAGAATAGCTTCTCGAGCTTTTTCAAGCTCGGGGTTATTGGTAGCTTTAAAAAGTTCTTCCGAATCTAAGTATTCTTTAAGTACCTCTCTGAGAGAAGGAGATATTTTATTATTTAGTAAGACTAAGCTTAAATGATCAAGCAATTGGTCTGTATTTTTTGCTAAAGAAACTTCTTTTTCAAGGTTAAGTTTAGAATAGTTGCGATCGGAATCTGTACTTATTTTGGGAGTGTTTTCTTTGTTCGTGCTGAAGAATTTAAGCGTGTTGTAAAGCAAGTTATTAGTATTCGTTAATGTATTTTCATCGACGATCTGAAATTCGGGAGCGACCATTTGTT
>WFNQ01000239.1 GCA_015488565.1 Thiomicrorhabdus sp. | reverse complement strand
TTAACTATTTGACGATTCGTTGAGTCGTTACAAAAGGAGAATATTATGCGTTTATTACATACCATGCTACGAGTTGGAAATTTAGAAAAATCAATTCACTTTTATACCAAAGTTCTGGGCATGACGCTACTTCGTCAAAAAGAGTACCCAAAAGGCGAGTTTACATTGGCTTTTTTAGGTTATGGCAATGAGGAAGACAATACCGTATTGGAGCTAACCTACAACTGGGGTGTTGATGCTTATGAGTTGGGCAGTGGTTATGGACACATTGCGATTGAAGTGCCTGATGTGTACGCCACGGCTGATGCCATTAAAGCCGCAGGGGGTAAAATTATTCGGGAAGCAGGGCCAATGAATGCAGGCAACACCATTATTGCGTTTGCTGAAGACCCTGATGGCTATCAAATTGAATTTATTGGTGAAAATCATGTTAGAAAATGACAATACTTAGGTATAATCCCTTCCAAATTTTAATTGAATTAAAAAGGATAGAGCATGTCTCAGTTTGAAAATGTAACAATTGTAAAAAAAGCCTCTGTTTATTTTGATGGTAACGTCACCAGCCGCACGGTTTTATTTGCCGATGGCACTCAAAAAACATTAGGTATTATGATGCCCGGTGAGTATGAGTTTGGTACGGAGTTGGCCGAAAATATGGAAATGCTATCGGGTGATGTTGAAGTATTATTACCAGGCGAAACTGAATGGAAGGCCATTCCAAATGGTAGTAGCTTTGATGTACCTGCGAATGCAAAATTTGGCATTAAAGTGAATAATATTGCCGATTACTGCTGTTCTTATATTGCCTAAGACCCGTTGGTTTTATTGCGCTTTAAAATTCTCCCCCCCCCCCTGTTTTATGACAAGCAGAGGGGGGGGGACAAATTTTATCAAACATTAGTTTTCAGTCGTTTGTTTTGCTTGCTTCTGCTTTTGTCGTTTAATGCACTTTGCTTTGCTCCAAAAAAATGGCACAAAGTGCATGGCAATTAGGAAAATAAACAATCCCATTCCAATTTCTGCAATATATTCAATCCACATTGTTTAATGACCTCTGCTGTTTTTTAAGAATTTTGGTCTTTGATTGTTCTGTAATTGTACTGCGTTTTTGATAGAATTTACAGCCATTTTATTTTACCCAAATCCTTACATAGATTCGTGTTTCTATGTGAGGATTTGGGTTTTCTCGCCTCTCTCTCTTAAGGAATTTACATGAACCACCCTAGCCAGCGATTTAACTGGAAAACCTATAAAAATGATACGCTTTCTGGCATTACCGTGGCATTGGCACTGGTACCCGAAGCGGTGGCGTTTGCTTTTGTGGCAGGCGTTCATCCGTTGGTTGGGTTGTATGCCGCAATTATTGTGGGCATGATCACCGCTGTTTTTGGGGGTCGCCCCGGCATGATTACTGCAGCAGCGGGTTCATTAGCGGTGGTAATGATGCACTTGGTGATGGAGCACGGTGCGTCGTTCCTCTTTTTAGCGGTCATTATGATGGGCGTGTTTCAAATCATTATTGGGATTATGAAGTGGGGACGGTTTATTCGAATGGTGCCCAGTTCGGTCATGTTGGGCTTTGTAAACGGTTTGGCATTGATTATTTTGTTTGCCCAGTTTACTCAGTTTAAAGATGTGGATGGTGAATGGCTGACTGGAGCGAGCTTAAACATTATGATTATGATTATTGTTGCAACCTTAGCTATTATTTATTTACTTCCTAGGCTGACTAAAGCCGTGCCATCGGCATTGGTGGCGATTGTATTAATCAGTATTGTAGTGATTATGTTTGATATTAATGCGGTGACCGTGGGGGATAAAGCTTCGGTATCGGGTACTTTAGAATCACTTATTTATGGCGATGGGGTTGAAGGGGGCTTTCAGGGCTTAAGCTGGTTTACCACCTTACCCGAAGGATTTTGGAGCTTAGAAACCTTATGGATTGTTTTGCCCTATGCCATTATTTTAACCATTATAGGCTCGGTAGAATCGTTGTTAACCATGACCTTGATTGATGACATAACCAACACACGTGGTAAAGCCAATAAAGAGTGTATTGCGTTAGGAGCGGCTAACTGTACCGCAGGCACGTTTGGAACGATGGGCGGCTGTGCGTTGATTGGTCAATCGATGATTAATGTAAATTCAGGCGGAACAGGGCGTTGGTCTGGGGTTTCGGCCGCATTGGGCTTGTTGGTGATTGTCTTATTGGCCTCCTCTTGGATTGAGATGGTGCCCATTGGCGCACTGGTTGGCTTGATGTTTTTTGTGGTGATTGCCACCTTTAACTGGTCAAGCTGGAATATCATGCGTGGCATGAGTAAAGCGGATGCGTTTGTGATGGTGCTGGTGACGGTATTAACGGTCGTGTTTGATTTGGCGGTCGCAGTGATCTCGGGTGTTGTTGTTGCCGCATTGGTCTTTGCTTGGCAACATGCACAGCGTATTTTGTTGGAGCAGTCGTTTGAAGTGATGGATGGCCATAATGTAAAAGTGTATAAGGTCAATGGCCCGCTCTTTTTTGCCTCAGCTAAGAATTTTGTGGATATGTTTGACCCAGAAAAAGACCCTGATTGTGTTGTAATTGATTTTATGCACTCTCGTGTGTACGACCATTCGGGTATTGAAGCAATTGATGGTTTAACCAAAAAATATCAAGCGGCTGGCAAAAAGCTGGTGTTAAAGCATTTAAGTCCAGAGTGTTTGATGTTGCTTGAAAATGCGAAGAACTTAGTGGAAATTAATGTCTCAGAAGATCCGCATTATCATGTTTCGACCAGTGGAAAGGATGATTAACTGTGCCAAAAATTAATGAGCTTAAAAAAGGTGACGTGGTTGAAATTAATGGAGCACCACATATTGTTAAAACCTATGAGGTTCGCAACCCCTCTTCACGTGGTGCATCGACCATGTATAAAGTGCGTTTTAATAACTTAAAAACGGGCACAAAGGTGGACGAAACCTTTAAGGGCGAAGACGTGGTTAATGCGTTGGACTGCCCTAAAGTGCCCGTTATGTTCTCTTTTGTTGATGGAGACAGTTATGTCTTTATGAACAATGAAGATTATAGCCAATATTTCTTGCCTGAATCCACGCTAGAAGATGAAAAAAAGTATTTGACGGAAGGGCTTTCAGGGATTACCGCCATTTTATTGGACGAGGCAATTTTAACCATTGAATTGCCCACGTACGTTACGCTTGAAATCACAGAAACCACGCCAGGAACCAAGGCAACAGGCGCAGGACGAACTAAGTTAGCGCTACTGTCAACGGGGTATGAGGTTCAAGTACCTGAGTTTATTGAACCCTATGAACAGGTTAAAATTAGTACGTTGACTGGAAAGTTCTTATCTCGCGCCTAAGTCCGATAGACTCCTAGGCGCATCAATTACTGACGCTCTAGTTCGTATTTCTATCTGGGGATTAGGGTCTAATATTTTTTGGATTTCTCTCCTTTTTAGGGGGGGGGAATTATAGTTGTTACCCTATTTTAAGCCGCTCCTATTAAGGCATTGACTAAATGCCTTATCTATTCATTATTATTATTTATAAGTTTTTATGCCTATCGCTATGGATTTTATATCTGTTTAATGCAAAAATACCCCGCTTTTTGTGTGTTAATTAGATGTTTTTCTTATACCTCTTTCATTTGGGGGTTATGAAATATTTAGGGAAGATTAGGGAACTTAGTTGCACTCAGGTTGTTGCATAGATTGTAGTATTTTTTATGTAAAAACTTGGGCTTAAGATGATGATTTTATGAAAAATAGAACTTGGATATCTTTGCTATCAGCCGGTCCGATGCTGATTATTCCTTTAATGGTGGTATTAATCTCTTTTATTGTGATTAATGCTGAGTCAGAAAAGATGGAAAGCAGTCTTTCTCACATGGAACAAAATAATATTGACCTAGTAAAGTCAACCATTTTGTCTAAGGTGAATAGTATTGTTGATTTAGCCGAATACCGTAAATCGGTCATTAAAGATGATTTACATAACCGTATTCAACAACGAGTGGAAGACGCCCATAAGATCGCAACGGCACTGCACCAGAATTACGCTTCGGTTAAACCAGAGGAGGAAGTTAAAGCACTTATTGTTGAAGCTTTACGCCCATTGACTTGGAATGAAGGCGAAAGTTTTATTTGGATGTTGGATTTTGATGGTTTTTTTCAATTGGCACCAGAATATTTAACGTCTTTGGAAGGGACATCTATTATTGATTTTAAAGATGCCACAGGGCGAGAAGTCATCAAAGAGGAGATTGCATTAACACGTTCAGGCGGACAGGGGTTTTTATGGGACACTTTTACCCGTCCAAATATGGGAGCGGATGAACAGTTTGAACAGCTTGCATTTGTAAAAAGCTTAGGGTTTTATGATTGGTATATGGGCTCGGCAGAGTTTTTAGATATTGCAACTAAGCGAACGGATAAAAGTTTATTGGCTGAAATTAATCAGCTCAGTGCGGCGGGCAACCATTACTTTTTTATTATGAATATGGAAGGTTCTCTGCTGTTAAACAGTGCACGACCTGAGTGGGAAGGGTTGAGCTATCAAGACAGTGATGATGGTGCGATGCGTCAACTGTATCAAAAAATAATATCTGCGGTAAACAGCCATCAACGTAATACTTTTATTGAGTATCAATGGCTCAATCCGAGCACAGGAGATGTGGAGCTTAAATATTCTTATGTTAAAGCGGTTCCTGAATCGGATTGGATTATTGGGAGTGGTTTCTATCCTGAAGATATTGTAAGAGCATTGCACCCTAAAATGATGGAAAGCACCAAGCTGAATCAACAAAAATTAGAGCAATTATTACATATCGCTTTTTGGAGTTTTATTGCTTCTATTTTTATTGCTTTCTTACTTTCTTGGGGGGTTTATCGTTTGTTATGGCGTTCTCGTAATGAGGTAGATGAAAAAAATAGAGCATTAGTGGCGTTAAACAGTCAGCTTGAGAGAAAGGTGTTAAAAAGAACCGAAGCGTTGACAGAAATGAATGATGAACTTGAAATTCTGGCTCGAACAGATTGTTTAACAGGGGTGGATAATCGTTTCTCTTTTATGAAAATTGTCGAAGGGGAAGAGAGACGCTGTAAGCGCTTTAATGATACGTTCTCATTGATATTACTGGATGTGGATAATTTTAAACAGATTAATGATCAATATGGACACGATGTAGGTGATTTAGTTTTAGTTGAATTGGCTCAAATGATAAAAGCATTTTTAAGAGAAGTCGATACGCTCTGTCGATTTGGTGGTGAGGAATTTATTGTTGTTTTACCTAAAACAGACTTAAAGGCAGCATGTGAAATGGCTGAAAGACTTTGTCTTGAAGTTGCACAACACTCTTTTGATGAGGTTAACAAGGTAACGATTAGTCTGGGTGTTGGATCCTATCAGTCCTATTTAACGATTGATGAGCTAATTAAAAAGGTGGATGTTGCCTTGTACCAAGCAAAACGTTCCGGTAAAAATAAAGTGTGTTGTGCTGATATGCCTGATGATACTAAGGGGCTAACGCCTGAATAGCATGAAGCCATTTTATATTGGTTAGTAAATGTGTAAAAGTTACGACTTAATCTGACACTGCTCTTGAAAAAGAGCGAGTTCCTCGTTTTGATATGTAGGTGTTCAATAATCAATCAAAACGAAGGAAACTCACAATGATTAATAGTAATCAAAAAATCATTAAACACAAAGTCGGATTGTTA
>WFNQ01000238.1 GCA_015488565.1 Thiomicrorhabdus sp. | reverse complement strand
TAGGGCATGGTATTCACCCTGAAATCAACCCAGAACACGCTGGCGCATTCATTAATGCCGTTACCGAATTAAGCGGTCAGTATCATAAATAAAGACTCAAAAAAAAACCGCTTTAAACAGCGGTTTTTTTCTTAAGGGTACCTCTATTAATACTCCAAACGTTCGGCAAATTGCATTGCTTGTAAATACAGCTGACTTAACTCGGTTGCAGAAATCTCTTGTGGTACGTCAAAACACATCTCACCTTTTTCTAACTGTTTAACAATATGTAATGCATACCCCAGTTGCCCTTTTAATTCAACAATTCCCTGCTGAATATCTTCATCCAATCCAAGCTTTTGTACCAACTCAGAAAGCTCTGAATCCATCACCGCATCCAAGCATGAAAATAGCCCAACCGTAAAATAGGATTCTTTAGCAGGTCCGCCCAGTTTTGCACCCAATAATTCACAAAACCGAGCACGAATCAATGCGGTAATAAATAACTCAATCGGTTTATCTTCCACCCCCGACAGTACCAACATACTGGTCCAACTTTGCAAACGCCTTAACCCAAAGCGTAATACCGCATCATGAATCGATGAAATGGGTTGTTTATTCGAAGCGGTTTCACGGAGAAACCGTAATAATTTCTGACTCAACCCCACGTCTTTAGCAATAATCATAGAAAGAACCGACATATCAACATCAGGATCATACACTTTCGCCAACAGATCCAATAGCGTCAATTTATTATTCGGCAGGCGCTTACCCTCAATGATATTGGGTTTGGCAAAAAAGTAGCCTTGAAAGTAATCAAACCCCAATGACTGGCAATACTCATATTGCGCTTGAGTTTCCACTTTTTCCGCCAACAAGCGAATTCCTTGCGCCTTCAACCGGCCAATATGCGCCTCTAACTGACTCTGCTCAACCGCCAACAAATCAACCTTAATAATATCTGAAAATGGCTCTAATTGCGCCAGATCGGGAGCAAAAATATAATCATCTAAAGCAATGGTATAGCCCTGTTTCTTAAGCAGGGTTAATGACTTTGTTAAGCGTGATGTAACCTGAACATCTTCTAATACCTCGATGACAATTTTATTTTTAGGGTAAAAGTCTTGGTACTCTTTAAGCAATAGCCCTTCCGTAAAATTAATAAATGCTTTTTGGTGTACTCCCAAAATATCAGATAGGCCAATATCACCAAAGGCGTGCATCATCACTTGTGCCGACGCCACATCCCCCCCAACAATCACAGCATGATTATTCTCTTTGTTTGAGCGAAACAGTAACTCATACGCAACGACTTTCATTTGTGTATTAAAAATAGGTTGCCGTCCAATATAAATATCAATCGTTTTTTGCATACCGTACCTTTATATTAAAAATAGAGGGGGGGGGGAGAATTTTTTAAAAAGTATTCTAAATCGCTTTAAACTCTTCTGGCATATCAAGGTCTTGGTCATCAAACAAAAACTTTTGCATCTCTTCAAGCAAAAAACTGCGTGCTTTTGGATCTAAGCTGGATAAACGATATTCATTAATCAAAATCGTTTGCTGCCCTAGCCACTGTTTCCACGCCTCTTTTGAGATATTGTCGTATACTTTTTGACCCAACTCACCTGGAAACGGTAGAAAATCCAATCCATCTAACTCTTCACCCATTTTGACACACTGTACTTTTCTAGACATTTTTACACTCTCTTATCAATCGAACTAATTTAGTTACTGGGGCCGGAACACCTAACGTGGCTTGTTGGCTATTTAAAGCCACTTTACAAGCCCACTCCCCATTACCGAATACTTGTAATGCATGATTTTCATCGATTCCTTTCACCACCACTGGAAAAATATCCAGATGATAATGGCTAAAAGTATGACGAAAAGAGTTCCATTCTACCAAACTATGCAAACTCGTCGATTGACTTTCATACTTTTTCATTTTATTCAGGCAGCTCTCATGACTTTCATATTCAGGAAAGCTCCACAAACCACCCCAAATGCCGATTTGTGAACGTTGTTGTAAAAACAACTTACCTTCCATATTTTCCAATACTAAAAAATAAGCCTGTTTAATTGGCTTCTCTTTTTTGGGCTTTTTCGCTGGAAAGTCACGCACTCGATCCTGCTGATTCGCCAAACATCCACTTCTTACAGGGCATGTTTCACAACAGGGTTTCGTGCGTGTACACACCGTTGCTCCTAAGTCCATAATCGCTTGCGTGTAATCTGCAAACCGAGAGATAGGGGTAAATTCCTCCGCTTTATGCCATAAAAAAGATTCATTATTTTTGTTCCCCGTCCAACCCTCTAAAGCGAGATAACGACTTAATACGCGCTTAACATTACCATCTAAAATGGCATGGCGTTGTTGCAATGCAATGGACAAAATAGCGCCCGCTGTCGAACGCCCAATGCCCGGTAATGCCAAAACATCATCATAGCTTTCGGGAAACCGTCCCTCAAAATCCGCCATAATTTTCATTGCACTCTTATGTAAATTACGCCCCCGTGCATAATAGCCTAGCCCTGCCCAGTGTGCTAACACCGCATCTTGAGAAGCCTGCGCCAAGGCTTCAACCGTTGGAAAGGAACGCATAAATCGTTCATAATAAGGAATAACCGTTTTTACCTGCGTTTGTTGCAGCATGATTTCCGATACCCATACTCGATACGGTGTTATCGTTTTTTGCCAAGGTAAGTCGTGACGACCATGCAGATCAAACCAACCTAATACCTGTTCTGAAAACTTAGACATAAACCCTTTTATTTTTGAAAACTGAAAAGCGGTATACTATCACGCATTATCATTAACGACGACGAAGAAAATGACCGACACTCATCCTGAAACATCACAAAAAATAGACCCTAAAAACTTTCGTATTAAAAGCTTTGCTCTTCGCCAAGGCCGTCTCTCTAAAGCGCAACAAAATGCCTTGGAGACACTTTGGCCTCAATTTGGTTTAGAGGTCGATAATGAACTGCTTGATTTCACTCAGGTGTTTCAACGTGATGCCCCCACCATTGTGGAAATTGGATTTGGCATGGGAAAAAGCTTGGCTGAAATGGCTGAAGCAAACCCTGAGATCAACTACATTGGTATTGAAGTACACCGCCCTGGTGTTGGTGCACTGTTAAGGCTGATTGCTGAAAAAGGGTTGACGAATATTCGAATTTTTAACCATGATGCTATTGATATTTTAGAACAAAAAATCCCAAAAAATAGCTTGGCTGGACTGTATCTGTTTTTCCCCGATCCATGGCATAAAAAACGCCACCATAAACGCCGAATTGTTCAGCCTAGTTTTGTGAAAAGCATTGCACAACACCTCAAAATAGGCGGACACTTTCATATGGCGACTGACTGGGAAGATTACGCTGAATACATGATGGAAGTAATGAATACCGCCACAGAGTATCGTAATATTGCAGGCGAAAAAGCGTATACACCACGCCCTGATTACCGTCCGCTTACCAAGTTTGAACAACGTGGACAGCGCCTAGGCCACGGGGTTTGGGATTTAGTGTTTGAACGTATTTAACACCATTTGAACCAACTGTTTATGAACCTTCGTTCCATTCATGATATTTTTAGCATTCACGTGCCAAGCTGCGCCTTCGTTAGGAGCATTCGCTTGCCATATACCACGGTAGGTTACGGGTATATTTAACCCTTTTAAAATTTTTACCCCCCCCTCTGGGCGTTCAATAAGGACATTTAACGTACTGTCAATCTGGGCTGTATTTACATTAAATGTCCCAGCGCCACTTACTGAAAAACGCTCGCTGGCCACATCCAATTTTCTTGCCGAATAGAGACCATCAGACCAGCGTCCGACGACCATTATTTTTTGCAATTCCGTATAAGCACGGCTTGAATCAGACGTCTTTAAACTCAGCTCACCAGCCAAAATACGATTAAGATCCATACCAGCCAGCTTTGCACCTTCAATATCGAATGAAAGCCGTCCGTTTAAATGAGATTTAATCGTCTTTACATCCATGCCTGTGGTTTTTAAATCAAACCGACTCACCAAGCTACCAGCCAATAAAACAGAGGAAGCCTGACGTTTTGCCAACGCACCCAGTTCGATATCATTGACTCGCCCTTTCCAGTGAAAACTTGGGGACTCTCCAGTTAAATTAATGTGTAATCGAGAGAGTAACTCTCCTTGATAAAGCGTAGCATCAAGAGGCGCGAGTTGTAATCGTCCTTTTTCAGCGACAATATCTACATCAAAGGTATCCAGCGTCATATCAAACACCGTTAGTTGTGTGATCGTTAACTGCCCAAATATATTTGCCTGCTTTAAAAAATCAACCGAAATGGGAATAGGAAAATAGACTTGTTGCTCGCCTATTTTTTTCCCCCCCCCCTCTTCTGGCAAATACGCTTGATAAAAATCGAGATTCCCCTCCTGTACATCCAATTCAAACCGTAGGGTTTTATTGCCATCAAAATCATACGACAAATCCCCTTTTACTTTACTCTCGTCTATCTGTATATCAATGTCATTTAACAATAAGTGGCTGCCATCCCAATACCATTCAAATTGACCGTTTCCGACCGATAAAGCCTGTTGATTTACAAATTTTGGCAACGGCAAATTTAAATGCTTCGCCCACTCTTTAAAATTCAGCTGTTGCAACGTCACTGTGCCCGAAAGCAACGTGTTTAAGCCAAACTGGCCAGAAAAGCTACTTTGTAATTGCGCATCGAGCCCATTTAAAAATCCATTCTCGATAGAGACTTCCATTGTTTCGATATTCATCTCAAACAGATCGCCTCGTGTTGTTAAACGCACTTCGGGTATCTTTTGATCTTCTGGTAAACGAACTTTAAACACACCATTCCATTGACGAAGTTGCCATATTTTAAACTGCTCTTTAATCTCTAAAATACCGTTTAAGTGCACATCGTAAATGCGTTGCGACAAACTGTTTTGATAACTAAAATCACTGCTCATATCAAAAGGTTGCTTTTTCGCTACATCAAAAGCCAAAATATTAATGTTTAAAAATGTTTCCGCAAACCCTTTTGCTTTATCATAAATTTGAATTTTGCCATCACGCACAACCAAACTATCAAACGCCCAGTTGGCCACCTTATTTGCATCTTCTTGTGCGGCACTTTCCTGTTCAGCTTCGGGCTTAAGACTGACTTGAACGCGTTCTAATGTATTAAACCACTCCGTCGCTGTTTGTGCTTTATCAAAAGAATCTTGCTGTTTTAACCAAGTCGCCAGTCCTTTAATATCCGACCAGTTATCCCCTGTTTTAGTTTTGATTAAGTGAAGCTTAGGCTCAAACAGCTCCAAACGAAGCACATCTACCTCTTTATGCCACAGTAGCGACCACAAAGAGAGTTCAACCTGAACCGTTTGAACCGATAATAAATTTTCAGAATCAAATCCCTCTGGGTTTTTTAAGGCCAACTCCGTTGCTGTCAACTCAAAAGGAAACACAGAAACATCCACGACTCCCTTAATGTTAAATTCTCGTCCCGTATAGTCGGTTACCTCTTGCTCTATTTGCGGTTTATATTGGTTAAAATCAATAAAACTCACCGCCCCAGCAAAGGCTAAAAATAACAATATCGGAATAATACCCAATATTAGGGTAACCCGCTTAAACCACTTAAAAAAATTCTGTTTACTCACTCAAATACTCTCTTACAATTTAGGATGTCGATCAAATCCCACATCCTCATCCAAACTTATCTCTTCTAAAAAAGAGCCTTCATAAGGTGAAAGCTCGGTCATTTCACCCACTAACCCCTGTACTAAATAACGTTCAATCTCTTCTTCTGACAGGGCTTCACTAAAATAAGTCCCCTGCATTAAAAAACACCCGTAACTGTTTAAAAACGCCACCTGCTCGGCACTTAATACCCCACAAGCCATCATTTTTTTATTCAGCGTTAATCCCATTTCAATCAACGAGCCGGTCATGGCAGAAATTACCTTATTATTGGTTACCTGCTGCACCATTCTAGGACTTAAACTTAAGCGATCAATCGGCCAATCATGCAGCCGTAATAGCGACCAATTTCCAGAACCAAAGGAACGAATCGCAATCTCCACTCCCAACCGAGAGAGATCGGTCAATTGCGATACCACTGAAAAACGTTGACTGTTTAAACACCCCTCACTTAGCGATAAAATAAATAGCTCAGGTGGCACACAGTGATAATCCAACTGTTCTGCCAACCAGTTTACAAACTCTTTTTGCTGAAAGTGACAAGGGCGTATTTCAATAGCACAAGTAATTTCTACCCCCTCTTGCAACAGTTGACCACAAAAACGAATGGCCTCTTGTACCATCCACTCTCCTAAAAGAATGCCCACTTGTGACTCTTCGGCAATGGCCAGCAACTGAGCCTCATCCAAAGTCATCAACTCAACACACTCCGCAAAATTCAGCTTCGCTTCAATGGACGCAATGGTTTGATTTTGTGTATCAAATACTGGCACATAATCTAAACCCAAACGTTGCTGTTTTAAGGCCTTACGTAGCTGCCCCTGAACATAACGCCGCCGTTCAATTTGACGCATCATCTCCGGTTGGTAAAACACCACTTGATTGCGCCCCGAATGTTTTGCACGGTACATCGCTAAATCGGCAAACTTTAATAGTGCTTCAATCTCGCTGGCATCATTTGGATAATAGGCCACACCGATAGAGGCACCAATTTCAACCTCCGTACTCTCATCACAACAATCATCGCTTAAACAAATCGGCTGAGACAGTTTTCTTACAATCGCATTGGCCACTTCTGCCGTCCCTTTCAAGGACTCTGGGTGCTGAAGCAAAACCACAAACTCGTCCCCCCCCAAACGCCCCGCAATGTCCGCCTTATTTCCCTCTAATACCAAGCAGGACTCAATTAAACGCGCCACTTTTTGTAATAATAAATCACCTGCATCATGCCCTAAACTATCATTGACCCACTTAAAGCGGTCTAAATCAATAAACAGTACCGCTTTTGCATCCACAGAACAGGATACGACTGGCTCGATACTGTGTTGAACCGCAAACTGCCAACCCGAACGGTTTAAAAGTTGCGTTAATGCATCGAGCTGAATGGCGTTAAGTGAGTTCATTTTATGCTCATCCTTATTATGATCATCCTTAAGAAATCTCTGAATACCGAAAACACGAAACCACATGGTCATTCACCATGCCCACGGCCTGCATAAAGGCATAACAGGTTGTAGAACCAATAAACTTAAACCCTTTTTTCTTCAAACTTTTACTCATTTTATCCGAAACATCCGTTTTAGATGGCACATCCGAAAGCTGTTGCCACTGGTTTTGAATAGGCTTACCGTTCACAAACGACCAAATATAAGCATCAAAACTGCCGTATTCCTGCTGAATCTCTAATACACACTTTGCATTCACCACCGTTGCATTCACTTTAAGCTTATTGCGAACAATATTTGGGTTCTCTAAGAGCTGTGCTATTTTTTTATCTGAATAGGTGGCTATTTTTTGAATATCAAACTGATCAAACGCCTCTAAATATCCCGCTCGTTTTTTCAAAATCGTTACCCAACTTAACCCCGCTTGCGCACCTTCTAAAATCAACATCTCAAATAATAAGCGGTCATCATGCACTGGCACACCCCACTCTTCATCGTGATATTTAGTTTCCAATGGGTTTGAACTTGCCCATTCGCAACGGTTCATAAGTGATACTCCTTTTAAATTTTATCTTTTAGCTCTTTTAAAAAATGAGTAACAGGCACTAATTAAAGCATTGGAATGGCGGATTGATTCAGAAACATTCTCTTTTTCACTAAGGAAAGCAAGAGCATATCATAGGCACGATATATGAATTTTGATTGCAAAAATCTAACTTATTTACTATGTATTCTCATCCATTCAGACTCATCTAGCCCCACTCGTGTGAGGTTTGCACTATACTCCGAAACAATTCTTTGGGCATATAGGTCTTTTAATTCGAATATAAATTCAAATTTTTCATCACCTCCATAGAAAGGAGTGAAATATAACTTACTTGAATCACCACCCGCACTGTCACACTGTGCAATAACCTCACCTGCACCTGTAAACTTAACCGTTCGAATGCCATAAGTTTTCTTATCTATTTTTAGATTAGTTCCATCTTGTGTAATTAAATCCCATCCACTTTCAGCTTTCTTTAAAGATAAAAACAGAAAACGCCTAGGTTCATCACTGGTTAATCGAACCGAATCACAACGTTGCTGAATACAAACATAATAAAGACCTTCATCACCTTCCTTAATACTTTTAACCACCGTTCCTAAAGACAAAATAGGTGTATGACCATCAAAAACGATAAGGTTTTTATGGTGAAATAATTGTGCTAATTTTTTATTTTCATCCTCTGAAACGTTAAAGAAGCCCATCAGTTTAGCATTACGCTCTTTAACCTTCGAATCATGGAAAGCAACCTCCAATTTTTTCTTAATACATCCTGGTTCATAAAGCGCTTTAGCTTTAGCTTTATCCGTACACAGGCTATCTTGTGACTCAATCCACTGAAAAGCTCTATTTTTATCAAGGGGATTCTGTAATCTATTTGCCCTTAGTATTGAGATAAAAGTATCACCCAATACTTCAATTAGCTGTTCATTAGTATCCTCTATTCCCAGTAATGATTGATTTGCTAAATAAGCCTTGTCCAATTCAGCTGGAAATAAAGCCAATATTTGATAAAAATTTTGGCGTATTTTCGCTAAGGATTGCAATGCAAAATTTGATAATAAACCCGCTGTTAATTTTGCGAACTCCGTTAAGATAAAATCAGGTAGATCTTTATAGTTCACTTTTCCTTCTGTAGCTTCAGCAGAATTATTTTTCCCTATGACCAGAATTTTAAAATATGGTGAGGCTGTTATAGTACAAGTACCTTCACTCTCTTCTGAATCCAAAGAAATCTCGGATGTCTTCAAGTCCTTTCTTATATTTTCAGTAATTCCAGCTAAATCAGTTTCACCTGTATAAACAACAATCAGCTTTAAACCATTACGATTATTTTTCAATAGCTCAACAATAATTTGCTTAGTATATTGACCTCTTTCATCGTCAGTTTCATCATCTTCCTCATTGCTTTGTGAATTGATGCCTAAAGGTTCAGACAAATTTATTTGCCAATCAATGACGGTAACATCTGCTTTTTGAGCCAGTTTTGAAAAACTGTCAATATCCTCTTTCTTCGCTGGCTGGTAGACTGCACATAATTTTTCATGTTTCGCAAATGCCAAACTAATCGCTTGAGCATCAAAATCATGCAGATCACGGTTACTTGTATCAGAAGATTGATACGCACGGTCATCAATAAAGGCTATGCTTTGTATAAACTCATTGGCGACGTTTTTTGAATGTTCTTGATATGTCATTGCCTTTATTTTTCCTTCTTGGAAAGTTTGAATGTTACCGTGGACTCTTGCCTTGAATCGGATAGAAGCAACTGATACCCTGCTATTTTAAGAGCTTCATTACTAATATGTAGCCCCATTCCACGCCCATTTTCTTTACGAGTAAAACCAAGGTGAAAAATTTTATTTTTATCTTGAATAGAAATAGGAACGCCATTATTGGATATATAAACATTTCCTTCTGGATCAGCATGTAAGCGAATAATTTTATCTTCTGTTTGGCTCTCATTTAACCAATGGATTGCATTATCAATCACATTAACAAAAACAGGATAAAAAGAAGATCTGAACCCTATAATTTGGCCTTGTTTAAACCCTTTTGTATGCTTAAATGAAATACCATGTCGTTCAAACCGACTACTGAATAAATCAATTAAAAAGTGTTTAATTTCCATTAGCTTAATGGTTTCATTTTTACGGTTTAAACGCCGATTTAATGGTGTAAATAAATTTAAATAACCGTCAAGATGTTCAAAGTTAATTTTAATATTTTTATAAACCGTTTCTAATTCTTCATTCACATCTGACCAAGCACGTAAATCTTTTAAACTGGAACGAATTGAACGCGTTGTGCTGTTAAACTCGTGTTGAATAACACTCACTGCAAGACCGAGCTGGCTTAACTCAACATCGGTATGCATTTTTTCTCGTAAGCCTTCAACCTCTTCACTTAATGCATCGGTCATTTCTTCTGGCGTAATATAGTGATTATTTTCGTCTTTTTCCCAACCAATGCCTTCAAGCTGACGAATAACCGTATCTAAAAGCTGTGTATTTCGCAAACTAACGGACTGAATTTCATCTGAAAGTTCATTTCGTTTTTTAACTAAATCAATATCTGATTCATTCAATGTTGCTAACGTTTTAAATTGGTCTTTAACATTTCGAATTTGGTTATCCAAATCAATCATAAGTTCATTGGTTAATATTTTGACCTTTTTATTTATTACTTCCACATGCTCATGTGCGCTCTTTTTCTTTTGCTTATTTATTTTAAGCGCTTCTTGTGAAACGGCTTCAACGGCTTGCTCTATACGCTTACGTTTATTAATTGAAATATTTAAAACGGATATGGTTTTTTGTACATAAGTATCTAACTTACTTTCCGCCGATAAAAATACGGTATTATCTAAACTTTCTAACATTTCTAAATACGATTGATAATCTAGTTTAAGAGATTGCTTAACGGTAAACCCTCTAGGAATGGCTACAAGTAGGGACTGTCGAAGTTCATATAACTTTTGTCTTGTTTGTGCTTCTATATCAATGATTTCTTGGCTTGCCTGATCAAGATTTTGAAGAGAATAAAGACGATTAAAATCCTGTTGTGCTTCATCTAAAATATAATCAATTTTTGAAGTAACCCAACTGGATTCTATGTTCTCAAAAAACGATTTTAAATTTTCTTCAAATTTTAGTTTTTTAGTACGAGCTTGTTTTTCTCTTTTTTGCAACGCCTTGTGGGATGTGTTTAATTCTTGACGTTTTTGTGCCCACACTTCTGCCTTAGGCCCAGCAGAATTATCTTCTCTAAAAAAGTCAGCCGCAAGTTGATCAAAAAAGTTTTTTAGTATTTGAACAAGCTGTCGATATGCTTTATTCTCAATAAATCCTTCACGTCCTGCTTTTTCTTTTAAGTCTAAATTTTTAAGCTGTGATAGATTAATTACCCCAAACATTCTTCTGTATGAAAAAAAAGCTGTTGCTGCTCGTCTTGACCTCTTTTTCTCAATATCTAAAAAATCATAGTCTGAATCGCCATAGGGTAAAATTCGAATATTATCTTTATAAACATATAAACCACCAAACTTATCTGCTTTAGCTTTCACTCGACTATAGTCCTCAGAGTTCATCACCGTATCGGACTTGTCTCCTTGAATATAAGCAAAATTAATTTCAAATGCTCCGCATTTAGTTGGATTAAAATGGTTACTATTCCAATTAACAATATGATCAAACGTTTTTTCTTTATAGACTTTTATCATGCCTTTAAATTGACCAAACTCATCAAACACCCCTTTAATATGATGGTCAGCTACTTCAAAATCTTCTTGGGTAAAAAAATGTTCTTTATCCATTACATCTAAATAGGTTCCATCATTCAAGCGATAGTCTCTAAATACGATATTTAACAACGGTTCAGGATGGTCTGGGGTCATTGTATTGTGAAACCCCATCAACATTTTTTCGATTTTAGTGGCTTCTTTTTCACTTTTTATGCCATCAACATCATCGTTTAGCGTCTCATCAATACCAGAAATATAAAAATAAGTACCTCCATTTTCGATGTCTTTTAGTGAGAAATTCCCGACTAAACTTTCATTAAATTCAATCGGTGAAATATGAAACGATTCAATCGTATTTTGAATAGAATCGTACTCCTCTTGAGAAATGTTATTTTTAATTAACAGGTTATCAAGTGAAGAAATTAACTCACACTTCATCTGCTCTATGTGAACATTAGAGGGAAGGGATTCTAATGACATCACTGGAATAACAATATCCTCTAAATTAAGCTCAGGTAGCTCAAACACTTGCCAATTAATGAAAGCGACGGTAATATTTTTTTGATGCTTAGGCTTGGTTACAATTAATACTTGCTTTCCAATTGAAGCAATCGCTAATCGACCAATTCCTTTTTCACCCATTGCAATTCTTGCGGACTTTGTTGTATCAATGGGTGGAAGGTTTTCATTTCGATGACTTACTTTGGACTCTGTACCCAATGTTAACCATCGAGTTTCAAAGTCTTCACGGCTCATTCCTATTCCATCATCACGCAAAACAAATAAATCATTTAATCTAAAATAATCAATATCTACATTATCGGCATAAGCATCATGCGCATTTTTTAATAGTTCATTAATTGCACTAGGAATACCAGCTATTTGTTGCCGCCCTAAAAGATCTAAGGTTCTTGCTCTTGTTTTAAAATTAGCCATGCTGAGCATCCTTGACAATAGCTTCTCCAATACATTTTGCATATAGAGGCGGAACCGCATTACCAATTTGTCTGGCGATCGCACTGTGACTAGAGGCATAAAATTTATACGTTTTAGGAAAAGATTGTAAGGTCGCTCCCTCTCGTAAAGATAACGCTCTATCTTCATCAGGGTGTACAAATCGTCCGTTAGATACACTAAAAAATTTAGTCGTAATCGTTGGTGAAGGTCTATCCCACCACAGCCGACCAAATGTATCTTTAAAAGCATTGTCTCTATTAATAAAGCATTTTAATTGAAGCTCTGGATCGTTTGCAAAGCTGAGGCGGTTTCCACCATTTTTAGGCACTTTTTCAATACGTTTTCGAGTCAAATCTGTGATATTGGGCACCGTGTGCAAGTAATCGGTTTCATCTTTATTTCCCGCTAAAATTTTAGGAAAGCCATGTTCAACGCCAAGAACATCAAAAACGGTTTTTTTATGATTCGATTTTTGAGGAGAAATTTGACATTTACTCACTCGATTAGCAATTAATGTAAATCTATTTCGGCTTTGAGGTACGCCATAGTCATAGGTATTATGAACTTCAAAATGAACATGGTAACAATGATCCTCAAGCCATTTTATAAAACGCTCAAGCCCACTTTCTTTTTTTCTACGAAGCACGCCAGGCACATTTTCTACGACAACATAACCTGGCCTTAAATACTCAACAAACCTTGAGAATTCAAACAGTAAATTTTTAGACTTTTCCGACTTTGTTTTATTTGTATTAATAATGCTCCAAAATTGACATGGGCTACAACCAATTAAAACAAGGTTATCATCGTATTTTTTTAATTTCAGTTTTTTCTTAAGAAATTTTTCTGACAGATCAAATATATCAGCATGGATAAACTGTGCACCTTTAATATTTTTTTCGTAAGTTTGACGGCATGATTCTTCATAATCAATGCCAGCTAAAATTTGAATTCCAGCTTCTTGCATACCATAACTCATGCCTCCACCGCCGCAAAAAAAATCCACTGCCTTTACTTTATTGCTACTATATATCATTGAATTTCATTTCTTTTTTCATAAAAGATAAAAACCTTAAATCCACACATTAAGTGCAATTATTCAAAGCCAAGCTAAACCAAAAAAATTAAATTGTCAGTTCAATGGTCTCGACTACTTTACCACATATGTTTTGAAGTAAAAAACCTCAATAACTGAAGATTTTACTACTTAAAACACTCATGAATTCAGCTCATAAAAATAAGCTCACCACATCATTCAAGTAGTGCCTGCCTTTCGTGGTTAATTTTAAGTAATTGGGTTCTGACACCATTCGCCAACCTTTTTGCTGCATAATTTTTACCCCCCCCTCTATCGCGGAGAGTGGCAAGCCCGTGCGCTGTTCAAACAGCGATAAATCAAATCCATCTTGCAGTCGCAGTGCATTCAGCATAAATTCAAAACACGCATCGTGCTCCGACACCAAAACCTGACGACCAGGTTGGGGGCGTTGCATTTCCGCAACATACCCTCCTGGCGAAGCAGGCATTTGGGTGCGCCAAATTTTACCCTCTGGTGGCACTGTTATTTTGCCATGTGCGCCCGCCCCCAAGCCAATATAATCGCCAAATTGCCAATAGTTTACATTATGCAGACACGGCCGATTTTTTTTCGCAAAACCAGACACTTCATAATGTTCATAACCCGCTTGCGCAATGCGCGTTTGACAAGCAAGCTGCATCTCCCATGCTA
>WFNQ01000237.1 GCA_015488565.1 Thiomicrorhabdus sp. | reverse complement strand
GAATTTTTTATGATCCATTTTTTACGTTCAAACCCCTCTTTTTTGAGCCTGTTTATATGTCAATTTTTAGGCGCATTTAACGATAATCTCTATAAAAATGCGATGATTATGTTCATCACATTTAAGTTAAGCCAAACGCCAGAACAAACAGGCTTGCTCATAACCTTGGCAGCGGGTTTGTTTATTTTACCTTTCTTTTTGTTCTCCTCTTTTGCAGGCCAGTTGGCCGATCGTTATCCCAAATCCAAATTAATTCAAAAAATTAAACTGTCCGAAGTATTGGTGATGCTGGTTGGTGCGGTGGCATTGATGAGTCAACAATTGGAATTACTGTTTATAACGTTGTTTTTAATGGGTACACAGTCGGCTTTTTTTGGGCCATTAAAGTACTCTATTTTACCAGAGCTGTTAGAAGATAAAGCCTTAATGAAAGGCACTGCACTGTTTAGCAGCTCGACTTTTATCGCCATTTTATTGGGTTCTATTTTGGGTGGTATTGGGGTGCTGATGGAAGGGGGAACCGAAGTGATGGCCGTTTCTGTCATGCTGGTTGCATTATTAGGCTATGGTGTGAGCTTATGGATGAAACCAACGGTTGTGTGCAACCAATCTTTAAAAATAGAGACCAATTTATTTAAAAGTACATGGCAAATGGTGGCGTTGTGTCGTCATTATAAAATGCCTTTTTTTGCGTTATTGGCCATTTCTTGGTTTTGGCTTTTGGGCGCAACGCTATTAAGTCAAATTCCTTCCTTGGTAAAATACGATTTATATGCCGATGATGTGGTGGTGGTTACCTTTTTATCCCTGTTTTCAGTGGGTATTGGCTTGGGTGCTGCACTGGTGACTCGCTGGTTTAAAGGAGACATTAATTTAAAATGGCATGGCTTGTTTTTGTTGGGCATATCACTCTGTTTTGTATTAATGGAATGGTTGATAACAGGGTACAGCGAATCAGTTAATCATCATGAAACCGCATTAATGGGCTTAAGTACCTTTTTAACTATTTGGCCGTTAAACAGTCTTTTATTGTTACTGGTTATTTTAGCGATATTGGGCGGTGCTTATATTGTGCCACTGTATACGTTATTGCAAAAACAAACACCAGAGCCGCTGCGTGCTAGAATGATGGCCGTAAATAATATAATGAATGCACTGTTTATGGTGCTGTCATCGGTATTGATTATGATAGGTTACGCCCTGTCATTTAGTTTAATGACGATGTTTGTGTGGTTGGCTGTTTTAAACAGTTTAATGGCATTATCTATTCACCTGTATCAAAAAAATAAGATAGGACATAATGATGAAAGGGTTATTTAAATTTTTTGCTAAACGGCTTTTTAAATTGTTATATCGCGTTGAAGTAAAAGGGTTAGAGCACTATCACGCAGTAGATCAAAGTCAGCAGCCGTTGTTAATTATTGCCAATCACGTTTCCAGCTTGGATGGCCCTTTAATTGATCTTTTTTTACCCGGTGAAACCTATTTTATGGTGGATGCAGGACACACTAAAAAATGGCATGAACGCTTTATATTGAGCATGACCAACTATTTTAAAGTGGATTTGCAAAGCCCTTATGCGGCTAAACACATGATTAAGGAGTTAAAAAAGGGCAAGCAGTGCATGATTTTCCCCGAAGGGCGTATCACCACCACGGGGCACTTAATGAAAGTGTATGAAGGCACTGGCATGGTGGCCGATAAAACTGGGGCGGTGGTGCTTCCCGTTAATATATCGGGTGCGGTTTACAGTAAGTTTTCCTATTTAGATGGCACGCGGTTTGCCTACATTAAGCAATTTTGGTTCCCTAAAATTACCTTAACCATTCGCCCTGCTGAAAAAATGAAGGAGACAGAAGGGCTATCAGGCCATCAAAAACACAGTGTATTAACTCAGCAAATTACACGAATGTTAAGAGACGGTATCTATTATGGTTTGGTTAAACAACAGACGATTTTTGCCGCATTGTTGGATGCTAAATCGACCTTTAGAGCCAAAGACGCGTGTGTTGAAGATGTTAATGGACAGGAGTTGAGTTTAAAAAAACTCACGCTCGCCGCCATTATTTTAGGAAAACAGCTTCAAAATGTACTAAAAGAGGAAAAACACATTGGGTTGATGTTACCTAATGTTGCAGGAATGCCTGCCAGCTTTTTTGCACTGCAAGCCTATGGCTACATTCCTGCTATGATTAATTTTACGGCAGGCATCGGGTCGATTAAATCGGCGTGTGAAACCGCAGAATTAAAAAGTGTGGTGACCTCTAAAAAGTTTGTGGAAGTGTTTGGGCTGGAGTCTTTGATTGAAGCCCTGTCTCAAGAGGTTCATTTTATCTATTTAGAGGACATTAAAGAGAAAATAACGGGCGTTAGTAAAATAAAAGGGTTACTTACTTGCCCTAGAAAACTGCCTGGCTTTGCTATTCACCCCGATAAACCAGCGGTTATCTTATTTACTTCTGGTTCAGAAGGAACGCCAAAAGGGGTGGTATTATCGCATCAAAATATCAACAGTAACATCGCTCAAACGTGTTCTAAAATTACCCTTTTACCGGGCGATACCATTTTAAATGCACTGCCCACATTTCACTGTTTTGGGTTAACAGCGGGGATGCTTTGGCCGATTATGAGAGGGTCAAAAGTATACCTGTACCCATCGCCTCTCCATTACGCCATCGTGCCTGAAATGGCTTATCAAAAAAATGTTAAATTGATGTTTGGTACTGATACCTTTTACAGCGGGTATGCTCGTAAAGCACACTCCTATGATTTTTATCGAGTGGAAGGCTTGGTCGCTGGTGCTGAACGATTGCGCCCAGAAACACGAGCACTGTATGCTTCTAAATACCACAAGCCGATTTTTGAAGGCTATGGTATAACGGAAACCACCCCTGTTTTATCCATTAACACCCCCTTGGCGTATAAAGATGGTTCGGTGGGTCAGTTTGTGCCAGAGATATCGTACCGTTTAGAGCCTGTAGAAGGAATTTGTGAGGGCGGTCGCTTATTTGTAAAAGGCCCGAATATTATGTTGGGCTACTTAATGGCAGATAATCCTGGCGTACTTCAGCCACCCGAAGAGGGCTGGCATGATACAGGGGATATTGTGGATGTGGATGATGAGGGGTACGTTTGGATTAAAGGACGTGCCAAGCGGTTTGCCAAAATAGGAGGAGAGATGGTCTCTCTAACGGCGGTAGAGGCTTATATTAATCAAGCCAGCCCAGAAGGGCATCATGTTGTGGTTTCTGTGCCTGATGACCGTAAAGGAGAGCGTTTGGTCTTGGTTACCGATGACGCCACACTGTCTAGAACAACCATTATGGAAGCGGCTAAAAAGCGAGAGTTAGCGGAGTTGATGATTCCTAAAACCATTATTTTAGTTGAACAAGTACCCGTATTGGGCACGGGAAAAACCAACTATCCTGACGTTCAAAAGTTGGCTGAGAAGAATTTTAACTCGGTTAAATAGCAAAACGACGTTTAATTTTTTAAAAAAGGGACTCAATGGCGTCCCTTTTTTTTTGCTATGATGAATTACGTATTTATGATTAAGGGAATTACGATGAAAAAGATGATTCAAACCATGTCATTATTGGTGCTATCACTGTCACTTTTAACGGCTTGCCAATTTCCAAATATAAAACCTCAATCAATTTTGAGCGAGAGTGTTGGCAAAGTCAATTCGCTTGCCATTGATTCGGGTCAAGTCATTACCGATAACCAACACTCTTTTGAAGCCAAGCTGGCTTTAATTGATCAAGCCAAAGAGTCGATTGATTTAGTCTATTTTATTGTGTCAGACGATTACAGCTCCTCAGTATTTGCCAAACATCTTATTGCGGCCAGTCAGCGTGGCGTTAAGGTTCGATTATTGGTTGATTACGTGACCAACTACAGCCGTTTGGACTGGTTTTCGATGTTGGAATGGGAGGGGGGGGGAAATTTAATCGTACGATTTTATGGCCGCCCAACCAATAACATGATTAAAGATGCCGTTTATATGACGTTGGGTTGCAATGATGTTGCACCCAGAGAAGATAAAAGTGCCTGTAGCCAAGAGAAATTGGCGCAAATTGAAACCCTGTTTCAAGCAGAAAAAATAGACGGTGTTTTGGCCGAATCACTGAATATATCCAATTTAAATCTAGCCGAATCGGGTCTGTTTTTATCAGGATTTTATGGCAAAAATATAGATGCAATGACCCTTGCGATTGAGCAGGGGCAACACATTTCAATTAAGCAGTTAGCCTTTTCAGGCAGCACCGCCAGCTCGGGACAGATTAAAGGGCTAAAACACTTTGGTAAAATTTACTGGAAGTCTCGCACTGGTCCCGCTTATCAACGCGTGTTTAATCGAGTTAAAACCGCCTTTGCATTTCAACATTATGGTGATGCGTTAAATCCCGTGTACGCCTCTTTTTCACAATTTTTACCGGTTGAGCGAAACAACATTGATGAGGCCGCTCGTGACTGGGACTTTTTTACCGACTATACGCATCACAAATTACTGTTAGTGGATCGTCAAAACATGATGCTGGGGGGAAGAAATGTGGAAGATGCTTACCATATGCATCCCAACCCACTGAGTGCAAAATACACCTTTATGGACACCGATGTTTTGGTTCATTTTGCAGAGCCAAATCAAGCCATGCAACACCGTTTTGATACACTGTGGTCGTTTGTGACCACGGCCTCTTTGCCGGATATTCGTCAACATGCCCCCAATGATTTTATTGCCAATTGGCATTGGGCAAATGTCGCGTGTAAAGACCGTATTCAGTTGGAAGGCTGTCGTACAGATTGGTTAAGCCGAGTTAACTTACCGCTTGAAAAACGGATTGCGCTTGAAAAAAACAAGTTAGAAGAACACCAACAAACCTATCAAACCAGCTACCAAGCTTCAGCGGAATTTGCTAAGCGATTTCCATCGTTTTCGGTCTCTAATCAAGCGATAGGAACGTACCTTGAAAACCTCCCCTACCGAGCCACAGATCGAGAGCAACGAAGACAGTTTGGTGCAGAATACAATCAAGAAGCCAAGAGTAATAAAAATATTCAAGACTACTGGCTAACCAAGTTAAAAAAACAGTGCCGTTCAGAGGATAAATCACCCAAAGAGGTCTATTTTTATAACGCCTATTTTTTCCCCCCCCCTAATATGATGCTGGCATTTAAAGAGATGGTGAATGGTACTCAAAATTGCAGTCATGTTACCTTAAACATCATTACAAACTCAGTCGCCACCACCGATTTAGTTCCCGTAAATATCTTGGCCAGCCATAGTATGAAAGCCTTTGCAGACTTTTATATGGAACATTTTGATGAACAGCGCAGTGCAACCATAAAGTATTTTGAATACCAAAAAACAGAGAATGAAGCGTTGTCTCTGCACAGTAAAGTAACCTTATTTGAGGATGCATTGGTAATTGGCTCGGCCAATTTAGATGTGCGCAGTTATTTTATGGATACCAATAATGCACTGGCAATTGAAGAGGACGATGAGTTAATTAGACAGTATCAACAACATCTAAAGGCACGGGTAAACAACGCTAATTTATTGAAGCTTAAAAATGTTGAACTGTCTTCAGCTACCATGGAAACGATGATTGCAAATGACCGTCAATTATTACAAGCCTCTTTAGAAAAATATTCGGTGCAAAATAAACTGTCTGAAACACAACACCAAAACTTAATTCAAAAAATGGAAGAGTTAACCACCGCGGCCTATCAACTGACAAAAAAACTGTTAGAGAGTGACTCTAACAGCGAGAAAAAACAGTTAAGTGAGCGGTTTTATCAATTGTTTAAAACGATTTAACCCTAACGAAATCTTTAAACGTCTTATTGATAAAGAGAGGCCAGTTTGCTCTCTTTATGAGAGGGGGGGGGACAAGGTGAATTGAGCTTGCTCAAGAGAGGGTACTCTGGAGTAGAATTTTTTTGCGTTAATTTTTCCAGTCCTTTACAGATAGACGGCAGGGTATTTTTAGGCAAATCTGTTTGATAAAACAGGTGTTTTTCCAGTTGATTAATGGCTTCTATTAATGCGCTATCGTTTAGTTCACTAAAAGAGTGAATGTGGTGTTCTCGTTGTAGTACCGCTCTTAATTCTTGGTAAAAATCATGAGGCGTTAGGGTTGATTTTGAATCGCATAACGTGTGCTTTTTGGCTGTTTCTTTAATGGGGCTATCTGTTTGTTTTGCGGTTTCTTGTTGTTGTTTTTTAAGTTTCTTCACCTGTTTACGCCATAAAATAAGCGTAATCAGCCATGCCAAGCTTAATAGCGTGCTTATCACTGGCCACAGCAAAGAGGTTTCACGTGAAACATTTTGTATTGTATTGTTATTCGTTTGGGTAAGAGCCATCTCCTGATTTGTTGTTGTCTTTACCGTACCGTTTGGATTGGATGGTGGCGTATTAAGCGCTGGCAATACGGTTAAGGTACGGGAGCTAAGGGTGGCGGTTTCCATTTTTTGCGTTTGAGTATTAAACCAGTCAATGCGTTGTTCAGGCAGGGTAATGTTGCCTGATTGCGTTAAGATAAGGGTTTGTGTCTGTTGCAGTTTACTATGAATACCTTGTTCGGTTAGCGTCTCTTCGGTAACGGGTTGGTCGTTATACACCTTAAAACCAACTTGATTTTCAGTGGACAAGTCTGGAAGTTGGCTGGCACGTAACCCTTGTGCGTCTAATATTAAGGTACGTGTGATGCTGTCGCCTATGCGCAATGTATTGGGTAAGCTAGACCATTTTTGAGACAGCGTTAATGATTTTGCAGGCAACCATGGGTCGTTTAGATTGTTTTTCAGTTGTGTCGGCTCGGGTAATACCGTCAGCGTTTGGGTATCAGCCACTTCTTGAATGCCTTTTTGGCGATTACGGTATTGGTGAATGCCTGAAAAAATAGGTCCTTTAATAACCAATTGGCCACTTTGTTGTGGGTATATCGCATACAACCATTCGTAAACGGTGTAGTGTTTACCATTGATTTGTTTGCCATAAATATCTTGTTCTTTTAAGGTTACGGTTAGGCTATTTTCAAACGTAGGGGGGCGAATATTGCCTTGAAATGCACCTAAAAAGTAAAATTTTAAGCTGTACAGAGCTTCCTCCTGTACATACACTTTTTTCTTGTTTAGGCTGGTTTCTAAAAAATAACTTCCACCTGTACTGGCGGACTTTTTTTGTGCAGGTCGTACTGTAATTTTGTAAGGTTTGCTCTCTACGCCTTCAATGCGTAATGGCGGCACAATCAGCTCACCAATCTGTTTGGCAAGCAGGGTGATACGCCATTGGGTATTGGAACTAAACTGGCCATTGATGATACTGATTTGATTACTTTGCTGGCGTCCAAGCACCTCAAATTGATCGTTGAGGCTGTCTAAATCCAATTGACTGCCACGGGTTTGAAAGTCTGCTTGAATGATGAGGGTAATAATATCGCCCATCTCAACCGTTTGACGATCGGTGGATACGGATAGCGTTTTGGCAAACCCCAATAGGGGCAGCATCATTAAGATCAGAAACATCACCCACTGTGATTTTTTCTTCCGAAGAAGGTGCTCTGGAGCGGAAATTTTTTGCATTCTATTATTATTTACCATGGCTTACTGTCCTGAGCCGGTTCAGTCTGGCTCGATTGTTGTTGATATTGATATTCAAATTTACGTTTTAAAAATAGGCCTGGTTCATCTGGAATCTGTTTTAACCAGTTTTTCATCGCCTGTTGTTGCTCTTTTTCTTTAGGGCTTAATTGGATTTTATCCCCTTGTAAATTGCTTGGTTCACTCTCCGATTGTTCGCTTAACTTTCCTGCGTTGCG
>WFNQ01000236.1 GCA_015488565.1 Thiomicrorhabdus sp. | reverse complement strand
CAATTTAACTACCCTTCTGCTATCGAGTTTGATCACAGTAAACTTTACATTAGTGACACCATGAATGCGCGTATTCAAATTATTGATCCAAACAACCTAGAAAAAGAAGTGGAGTCTTTTGGTTATCGTGGGCTGAATGTTGGCAACACGCCTCGCCCTAAAGGGGTAACGGTGGACAGTGATGGCAATATTTATGCTGTGGAGTCCTATTATGGACATTTACTAGTGTATAACGAGCGAGGCGAGTTTCTATTGCCTATTTCAGGTAAAAACAGAAAGATTGGCGAGTTTTATTTACCTTCAGGCGTGACGGTGGATACTCATAATCGAATTTATTTGGCCGATACCTTTAATGGCCGGATTGTCATATTGCAATATTTAGGTGATTAATATATTGACCACTCTAATCAATAGACTTTTGTCATTTTCATTTTGTCAAAATGGCTATGAATCTTAAGGAAAGTCTCTGTATATGAACTTTGTTTCTAGACGACTTGTTCGTTACAGTGCCTCGTTAAAGCTTACCCTATTTTTATTCTTAATTTTTGGAGCGGGAGTCATTTTATGGCACTTTACCGAGCATGAGTTAAAAAACTGGTTAATCACCATTCCGCTGTTGTTACTCGCTTTTAATTTAATGACAGCGTTGCTAACCAATAAAATTTTTCGTATTCATGGCTGGTTATTGCTGTTTCATGTTGGATTGTTGTTGTTACTTCTTTTAATTGGAATCAGCCAAGTAACAAAACTGATAGGCAGTGTCGAGGTGACGAATGGGACGGTGTATGACCAATCTTCTGTACAATGGCAACAAGGTATTTTTCATCGTAACCGTTTAGATAAGTTACAGTTTAAGCTTGAAAAATTTACCATCAATTATGCGCCCTCTCATGGCACAGTTGTTAGGCAAGATACACAAGCTTATATTACTTGGCTTGATGAAGAGGGGGGGGTAAAAAAAGGGATTGTGGGGGATAAAGTTCCGCTTAAGATTTATGGTTATAAACTTTATACCACTCATAATAAAGGGTTTGCTCCTATGTTTAAATGGCAACCGAACCAGGGGTTTCCTATTGAAGGGTCGGTGCATTTACCAGCATGGCCTGAGCATGAGTTTAATCAGGTTAATGAGCTTCAAATTCCAAACACCCCTTATAAACTTTGGTTAAATTTAAAGTTTTTTGATCCTATTTTTTCTACGACCGAGCCATCAACTTTTCGTATACCAAGTGATTTCACCTTAATTGCACGTGTAGAGGAGCAACGCTATGAATTACAACCTGGAGGTTTTATTGAATTTGAAACGGGGCGTTTAGAGTTTTTAGGGTTAAATACATGGATGGGTTTTCAAATTTTTTATGATTGGTCGTTGCCTTGGATGTTGGGCGCGGCACTGCTGGCTTTATTTGGATTGGCAGGACATTTTTGGAAAAAATTTGCGCCCACACCATGGCAAGAGTCATTAGAAGAAGAGGAAAAGAAGTAGATGGAACAAGAACAACTCAGTTTATGGCTCGCGGTCGTATCCTATGTTATTGCAGGTATGCTCGCAATTTTTGGTGTGGTGTTTGCCAAAAAATACGAGAAAAGCATTCTATTTTTTATGAGTGTGGGATTAGTACTGCATGCGATAGCACTAGGGTTACGATGGATACGTTTAGAGCATGGTCCTTACTTGACCATGTTTGAAATACTGTCCAGTAACCTGTTTACCTTAATGCTATTTTTTATTATCTTTTATTGGCGTTACAAGCCTGTTCGTCCCAGTGCCGCAGTTGTGTTGCCTGTCTTATTTATTATGATGGCGTGGATGATGTTTACTCCGCATGATGCGGGCATGATACCTGCCTCTTTTGACACTATTTGGCTTTGGATTCATATCGGATTTGGTAAAGTCTTTATGGGTGCCGTATTGGTTGCGGTTGGCATGGGGGGCATTATTGTATTGCGTCAATGTGCATGGGGGGGGAGAAAATTTTCCAACTTACCCAGCAATGAACGCCTAGATGATTTAGCCTTTCGCTTTATGGCCGTCGCCTTAATTTTTGATTCACTCATGTTGATTGCGGGAGCCCTGTGGGCGCACGATGCCTGGGGACGCTATTGGGGTTGGGATCCATTAGAAACATGGGCTTTTATTACGTGGTTGGTATTGGTCATTGCCTTGCATTTACGCTCTACCTTTAAGCTAAGTCATGAACAAGGGGCTTATCTTATTTTTACGGTTTTTGCGTTAGGATTTTTAACGTTTTACGGTATGCCGTTTATAAGTAATGCACCACATCAAGGCACGTTTGGTTGACTCTAAATGAATATTAATTTTTCAGCCGCTCGCCCTTGGTTATTGCTATCCTCATTTGCATTAGGTATTTCAGCGCTATTAGCCATTCTTTTAGTGCTTTCGAGAGCGCCGCATGTTCAAGAATGGTTTGGGCTGCAATCTCTGTTTCATACCATTTTAGTGTTGCATGTTAATTTTGCTGTATTGGTTTGGTTGCTCTCGTTTATTGGGTTTATTTGGGTTTATCACCTTACAATACTGCGCTCATCGTTAAATTTGTTTGCATTAGTGTTGTGCTTTGTCGGCGCATTATTGATGTTAATATCGCCTTTATTTGGTGATGTTGTGCCTATTATGAGTAACTATGTTCCTGTGATCGATTCGCCTATCTTTTTTTTGGGATTGTGTTTGTTTGTGTTGGCCATTTCCATATTAGGTGGGGTTGTTATAAGGGAACACCACTGGGGCGTGATAAAGGCTTCTGCGATGATGTGGTTTGTTGCTTTATTCGTGTTTAGTATCCATTTTATGGGGTTAGAAAAGTCAGATTCCGTGACTTTTTTTGAACAGCTTTTTTGGGGAGCAGGGCATGTGTTGCAGTTTGTTTACATCCTCATTTTATGGCTTGTATGGCGCTGGCCTAATACAACCTTGCTCACCTCTCAATCAAGAATTGTATTGGTTATTGTCTTGTTTGCTCTTGGGTTTATGGTTTTTTTAACCCCTGAAAGCATGGCTTCTAGACAAGCCTATACCCTGTTAATGCAAGGGGGTATGTTTTTATTGTTATTACCGATGTTGTGGTGGTGGACAAGAGAGGTTAAAAGTAATCGGTTGTTTGATAAAACGATTAATGTAAGCATCGCTTCCTCCGCATTTTTGATACTGTTAGGCGTAATAATCGGCCTGTTAATTCGTGATGATTCTGTTATTGTAACAGCACACTACCATGCAACGAATGCGGCAATAACCGTTGCTTTTATGGGGTTAGTTTATCGTTTTATACCATACTATTCGCTTAAATCGATATCGAATAAGTGGCAATCCATTCAGCTTTATTTGTATGCGTTGGGCATGGTTTTTTATGTATTAGGCATGGCCGGTTCAGGTTTATTGGGTGTTCCAAGAAAAACAGCCATGATGGTCGATGATAGCTTAGAACGTATTTCGATGGGTATTATGGGATTAGGTGGCGCATTATCCATTTTGGCAACCCTTTTATTTGTGGGGTTTGTTTTTTATGCTTTTACTGGAAAATACCGCGTAATAGATCAAAAAGATTAAGGGATAAAAAAATGAATCAACGTCAACACTCTTT
>WFNQ01000235.1 GCA_015488565.1 Thiomicrorhabdus sp. | reverse complement strand
TCGATGGGAGAGCAAGTAAGCTCCATAGCATGGTATTTGCCAACAGAAAAAATGCAGTGGGCATTGAACTTATCAGACAGTGAGTTTGCCGAAGCCGTCTCAAAAGCCTCCGACTATCGTTTAGGGTCGGTGATTGAAGTGGGAGAGCGAGCGGCGTTTCCACTGACCAGAAGACATGCGGAACATTATGTAAAAGAAAATTTAGCGTTGGTTGGTGATGCGGCGCACACGATTCATCCACAAGCGGGGCAGGGCGTAAATTTAGGGCTATTGGATGCGGCCGCTTTGATTGAGACCGTGTTAAATGCCAAACAAGCAGGTAAAGCGTGGGGGCGACGTTCTGTATTAAGAAAATACGAACGCTGGCGTCGTGGCGATAATGCGATTGTGCAACGCTCAATGGAGACATTTGATTGGTTGTTTAAACAGGATAACAGCTTTAAAAGTACCGTAAAAACAACCTTTAGAAAAGGCTTTTTACCCGTTGCAAACCGCTTAACGCCACTTAAAAACTGGTTAATGGGGCAAGCATTAAATGGACGAGAAGCGTTGCCAAAGTTGGCAAAATGAGTGGGTTGTTATTAGTGAGTTGTTATTAAAACTAACTGACGATTAAAAGATGGACGAATGAAACGTTTAAAAATTAAAGCTTTTTTAGGAGTGGCGGGTGTTAACTCGTTGGAGAGTGATCGTGCGCTTAAAGTAGGAAAGTGGCTCGAAATACTGGTGTTATTTGCACTGCTTGCCGTGTTTGTTCAGGTCTTAATGTATTATTCTGAAAAACAGGTCGAATCAAAGTGGTTTTCCGATCTTATTTGGGGTGTTTTTGTATTGGAACTGGTGGTCAATTTAATACTGGTTCGCAATAAAGTACGATACCTTCGAGAAAACTGGTTAAGTGTGGTCATTGTCTTTCTTGCGTTTCCGTGGATTGAGTGGGGCAGTGACTGGGCGGTGATTATTCGTTCATTAAGGCTATTATTATTTTTACGGTTTTTTACCGCCTTTTTTAAAGCCGTTTCGGCGGTTTTAAATCGCAATCGCTTTGGCCAAATTTTATTAACCTTTGCCTTTTTAATTGTGGGTGCCGGTGCGGTGTTCTCCTATATTGAAGATCGCCCCTTTATTGATGGCGCATGGTATGCCATTGTGACCGTGACTACGGTGGGGTATGGTGATGTCGTGCCACACACCGAGCATGGCCGTATTTTTGGTGCCATTTTGATTTTATTTGGCGTGCTATTTTTCTCACTGGTTTCGGCGAATATCGCCGCATTTTTAATTGGCTCTGATCAACAGGAACTGGAGAAGGACTTGCTGCAATCCATGCAAGATTTGGAGGCCAGCTTGACATGTCAAACCCAAAAAAATGAGCAACATACCGATCGCTTAATTGCGCATATGTCCAAAGAAATAGAGTTGTTAAGGGGGGAGCTAAGGTCGCTTAAAAAAGATAAAAATCACAATGGTTATTAACTGAGCTTATTACGCATTATAAGTAGAATTTATTGGCTTAATATTCTCTTAATAAGTTGATTGACATTTACTGGGTAACGGCCTATATTCGTTTCTTTGATAAAAAATTACGATCAATCCAAAGGATATAATCTATGTCTGATAGGCGTCTTCAGGTGTTTCATACCGTTGCAAAAGTAATGAGTTTTACCAAAGCGGCAGAAACACTTCACATGACTCAACCCGCAGTAACATTTCAAGTTAAACAGTTAGAAGATTTCTTTAATACTCGTCTTTTTGACCGTACACACAATAAAATTACGTTGACGGAAGCGGGTAAGGTCGTTTATGACTATTCGGCTCAAGTACTTGAGCTGTATGAAAGAATGAACAGCGATGTAAGAGAGATGACCGGTGAGGTGACGGGAACGCTCGTGGTTGGCGCAAGCACGACCGTTGCCGAGTACATGCTACCCGCCTTATTAGGCGCGTTTAAAAAGCAATACGATGACGTTAATATTCGGCTACAAGTTGGTAATACCGATGCGATTGTGGCCATGGTTGAGAATAATATGATTGATTTTGGACTGGTGGAAGCGCCTGTTCAGAATAAAAATCTAGACGTTCATGTGTGCCGAATTGATGAGATGCAGTTAATTTGCCCCAAAGATCACCCTTTGGCTAAGCGCAACAAAGTGACGATAGAAGATATTCGTAAATACGGCTATGTTTCGCGCGAAGAGGGGTCTGGATCACGATCCGTCATCAATACCTATATTCGTGAGCAAGGTATGAGCTACAGTGATTTAAATGTGGTGATGGAATTAGGCAGTCCAGAAGCCGTTAAAATGGCCGTTGAATCGGATGTGGGGGTGGCCATAGTGTCAAGAACCACGTTAGCCAAAGAGTTAAAGCTGGATACCTTAAGTGCCATCCCATTAGACCCACCTCTTTTAAGACCGTTTTCACACATTAAACAAAAACATAAGTTCCGCCATAAAGCCGTTGGCGAGTTATTGGAATTTGCGATGGGGTATTGTGAAGAGCGAGCGAAAGAGCTTGGATTTAGAGTGCCTGATAAATAACATTAGTTAATTAACCGAGATTAAAAAGCCGTTATTTTCATTGAGAGAATAACGGCTTTTTTAGTTAAGTATTTGGAGGTTAACTTCTCCCCTCCTAAAGGTTATCAGAAGCGAACTGTGCCAGACGAGAACGCTCCCCTTGTTCTAGGGTGATATGCGCGCTGTGCTCCCACTCTTTAAAACGATCCACGACATAAGTTAAGCCAGTGGTGGTTTCGGTTAAGTAAGGGGAGTCAATTTGTCCAATGTTCCCTAAACAGACAACCTTGGTTCCTGTGCCTGAACGCGTGATTAGGGTTTTCATCTGTTTGGGGGTAAGGTTTTGTGCCTCATCAATAATGATGAACTTATTTAAGAAGGTTCGGCCTCGCATAAAGTTCATGGATTTAATTTTAATACGTTTGTTAAGCAGTTCTTGAGTGCTTTGTGCCTCCCATTCGGTGTTATCGCCAGAGTTACTGGTCAGCACTTCGAGATTATCCATTAAAGCGCCCATCCATGGTGTCATTTTTTCCTCCTCCGTTCCGGGCAAAAAACCAATGTCCTCTCCAACGGGAATGGTGGCTCGCGTCATAATAATTTCGTTGTAGATGTTTAAGTCTAAGGTTTGCTCTAATGCCGCCGCTAAGGTTAGCAAGGTTTTACCTGTACCCGCGACACCCAGTAATGAGACAAAATCAATGTCAGGGTCCATTAAAAAATTCAGCGCAATATTTTGTTCAGAATTTCGGGCGCTAATCCCCCAGATGGTGTGATTGTTTTGGGTAAAGTCTTGCATGTATTCTAATGTAGCTTTGCCATTTTGTATCTTGCGAACAATGGCATTAAACCCAGCGTCGTTGGTACTAATGAGCGATTGATTGGGATACCAACGGCAGTCTTTATCAACGGTCAGTTCATAAAAAGTGCGTCCTTCATCCTGCCAAGATTTCATCTCTTTGCCGTGAGTCTCAAAAAAATGTTCGTCTAATGTTTCCCAGCCACGGTAGAGTAAATCGGCATCTTCTAATACGCGATCATTGTAGTAATCTTCTGAATGCAACCCAACAGCAGACGATTTGATGCGCATGTTAATGTCTTTGGTCACTAACGTTACATTACGATTATGGTATTTTTCCTTTAACGCCAAGCCCGTTTGTAAAATATGGTTATCGGCTTTATGGCTGGGCAGAGAGGGGGGAAGGTCAACCAGCAATGGTTCGGTTTCAAAAAACAGTTTTCCAAGGTGGGTGTTTTCGGTGTCATGTCTCGGATTAATTCGCTCTAAGGACAAGCCTTGTTGAATCTCTTCAAAGGAGGCGTTGCAAATAATTTGGTCAATGAGTCGGTTGGTTTCTCGTACATTTCGAGCGACTTCGGACATGCCTTTTTTACCCGCATCCAGCTCTTCGAGAACGGTCATAGAGATGAAAATATCATGCTCTTCAAAGTTAAAAAGCGCCATGGGATCGTGCATGAGCACGTTGGTGTCTAAAATAAAGAGTCTTTTGGCTTCATTTGTCATTGCGTATTCTCCATTGAAGAGTTAGGGGGGGTAAAATTTATTGATTGCCTTGATGAGTTTGAATGGTTTCTAATACCTCTTGCGCGTGTCCCTTCACTTTTACTTTACGCCATTCATGAATCAAGATGCCTTTTGGGTCAAATAAAAAGGTACTGCGTACAATGCCCATGTATTCAATACCAAAGTTTTTTTTGAGTTGGTATACACCAAATAGGTGACAAAAAGTGCCATCGGGATCTGAAATCAGTTCAAACTCAAACCCCTGTTTGGCTTTAAAGTTATTATGGCGTTTCATGGAATCCATCGAAGCACCATAAATGGTGGTATTGAGTGCCTTAAAATCTGCTAGCCGTTGGTTAAAGTCGCGTCCTTCGCTAGTGCAACCAGGAGTGCTATCTTTCGGATAAAAGTAGATGACCGTGTAATGTCCAATTAAATCTTCTGTCGTAAAAGGTGTTTCTGCAGTGGTTTCCACAGAAAAATTGGGCAAGGTGTCACCTACTTTAATCGGGGGAGTTGAGGTGTTCATATTAAGGCTTTCTCCTAATTTGTAATATGTATTGAATTCAGTATGACAACTTTTGAATTTCTTGGCAACCGACAAGCTGTTTTTCTACTGAGTTTATCTTTGTTGATTAGTGTATTTACTAAAAAAATATAGTAAGGGATTGCAACAGATTTGGGTTAATCCCTTGAAGTGTCAGGGGGGAACGGTTAGTATTACACTTTTTATTGTTGCGTTAAAATTCTGGAGAGATTCGCCGTGTTTAGAGGCAGTATGGTGGCATTAGTCACCCCCATGTTAGAGGATGGTTCCGTTGATTTTGAATCACTTGAAAAGCTGATTGCGTTTCATATTGAGTCAAAAACAGATGCGATAGTAGCCATGGGCACCACTGGAGAATCGGCAACGCTTGATGTCACAGAACATTGTGAGGTTGTGCGTTTTGTTGTCGATAAAGTTAACGGTCGAATTCCTGTTATCGCAGGAACAGGGGCTAACTCAACGTCTGAAGCGATTCAACTGACGGCCTGTGCCAAAGAAGCCGGTGTCGATGCGTGTCTTTTAGTCACCCCTTACTATAATAAACCGACGCAAGAAGGGTTGTTTTTACACCACCAAAAAATTGCAGAAACGGTTGATATCCCTCAAATACTTTATAATGTTCCAGGGCGTACCGCGGTGGATATGTTGCCTGAAACAGTCATTCGCCTTTCTAAAGTCAACAATATTATTGGTGTAAAAGAAGCAACGGGAGAGGTAGAGCGCGTTGCATTGATTAAAGCGGGTGTGGACAGTCAATTTGATTTATACACAGGCGATGATGCGACAGCTGTTGACTTTATTTTAGCGGGTGGCCATGGGGGCATTTCGGTAACGGCAAATGTGGTTCCGCAACAGGTTCATGATGTGTATGAGGCCGCTTTGGCGGGGAATGCAGAACAAGCGCACGCTTTAGATCGTCCATTACAGGCGCTCCATCGTGATCTTTTTATTGAGTCCAACCCCATTCCTGTCAAGTGGGCGTTATCAAAAATGGAGTTGGTAGGCGAAATGATTCGTATGCCATTGACGCCGCTTTCAAAAGCCTGTCATCCTATCGTTCTGAAAGCATTGCAAGATGCCGGTCTTGACCTCTCAGAATAAACCAAAAAAAGTTGAAGGGTTTTAAAGGGTTATGCACCTATCTAAAAAAATAGTTTTCGTTTCTGCTACAGTCACTACCTTTGGGTTAAGTGGTTGTTCTGTGTTTCAAAATTCTGAAAACACCTATCAGAATAACTACCGAGATACGGAAACAGAAATTGTTCAAACACTTGAAATGCCACCTAATTTATTTAATCCGGGTAAAGCTAAAAGTCAAATAGCTGAAACATTGGCTCAGCTTGAGCAAGATAAAAAGTCTGAGCAAGACAGTAAAGATACGATTCCAACCTTTCAAGCGGAAGGTTTGGCCATTAAGTCAAATTTATCTGAACGTTGGTTAGAGATTGAGACCGTTAATAGTGAGCAAGTTTGGCAAAATGTAACACGCTTTTTACACAACCTTGGTTTTAGTATTGCTGAAGAGCGTAAAGACATTGGTGTATTGAAAACCGAATATCTTAAGCGCACGGAACTTGTTCCTTTAGATGACGTTGGATTGATTACCAAACTGTTAAACAGTTGGCGTCCTGAATTAGCGGAAGGCATTTTTGATAAGTTTGTTGTGCGTGTTGAAACGGATGAGAATGCGTCGGTTACACGTATCTACTTTAGCCATCATATGCTGTATTCACCCGAGGTGAACGAGGAACTTTCAGGAACAGAACGTTGGAAAATTAAACCCTACCGTCCAGAGATGGAAGCGCAAGCACTGTATCAGGCCATGGTATTTTTTGGTTCAAGTAGTGATAAAGCTTTGGCTCAGTTAAAGGTAACTGAGCAGATGGTTGAACTGGTTGAAGGAGAGGAGTTTAGTCACCTTGTGTTACGTACCAGTCTCGATAAGGGATGGAGCTATTTACAGGCGATGATTTATCGTGCTGATTGGAAAGTGGTTCAGAGTGATCCAGCACACTATTCACTTTGGGTTGAAGTGCCCGAGTCTGTGAAACAAGAAAAATCATTTTTGAGTACCTTGGCCTTCTGGAAAGAATCAGAACAGCAAGATTTACCTGATATAGTTCAATTGCAGTTAAAAAGCTCGGACGATGATTCTAACATAATGTTAACGGTTCGCTCTCCAGAGGGTGTTACGCCACTCGATGGTGCTCAAAGACGTTATATATTTGAAAACCTTGGACTATTGGCACAATAGTTTAAGAGTTTAAGTTACTTGATAACCCTCTATTCTTGAGGGTTTTGTTTTTTTAAAGGACAAAACAATGCATATTATTTGGGGCAACTCCGCTCACTCCGCTTATCGACTGAATCAATTGTTAACGAAACTGAAAAATGTAGGAACGATTACTGGGTTACGTTCACAGTTCCTTTATTTTGTTGATGTGGGGGGCGAGCTGTCTGCAACAGAGCAGTCGCACCTTAAAGTGCTCTTAAATAATTCAGAACAAGAGAGCGTCTCTCGTTTAAGTGCCGATACCTGCATTGTGACACCTCGCTTAGGCACCATTTCGCCTTGGTCATCCAAAGCGACGGATATTACCAAAACGTGTGGCATTGAACATATTCAGCGTATTGAGCGTGGTACGGTGTACTTTTTTGAAGGCGTGTCGAGTGCGGACAGGCCCGCCATGGAAGCCTTGATACATGACCGCATGATGGAGCAGGTCTCGTATGACGTACCCGCTTTAGAAGGGTTATTTTCACATCAAACCCCCAAACCGTCACAGGTAGTTGATGTTTTGACAGGGGGGCGAGAAGCTTTAGTGCAAGCTAATACCGATATGGGACTGGCCTTAAGCGCAGATGAGATTGATTACTTGGTCACCGCGTTTAAAGGGTTAAATCGCAATCCAGTAGACGCCGAATTAATGATGTTTGCACAAGCCAACTCAGAGCATTGTCGTCATAAAATTTTTAATGCCGATTGGACCATTGATGGGCAAGATAAACCTTACTCCCTCTTTGGCATGATTCGCAACACCCACCAAAAAAATCCAGAAGGCGTGTTGTCCGCTTACAGCGATAATGCGGCGGTATTGGAAGGTGCTGACGCAACCCGATTCTTCCCTAATCCAGAATCAAACGTCTACCAAACACACCCTGAGCCAGTTCACTTTCAAATTAAAGTAGAAACGCATAACCACCCAACCGCCATCTCTCCATGGCCGGGCGCCGCAACAGGCGCGGGGGGAGAAATTCGAGATGAAGGGGCTACGGGTTGTGGGTCTAAACCTAAGTCTGGGCTAACCGGTTTTACCGTCTCCAACTTAAATATTCCTGGGTTTAAACAGCCGTGGGAGCGCGATTACGGCAAGCCTTCTCGCATTGTATCGGCGTTTGATATTATGATTGAAGGCCCTTTGGGGGCGGCAGGGTTTAATAATGAGTTTGGTCGCCCAGCGATTAATGGCTATTTTAGAACCTACGAAAATGCACAAGTAACGCACGATGGCATTGAGATACGTGGATACCATAAACCGATTATGTTAGCGGGGGGCTTAGGCAATATTCGCGATGAGCATGTACTAAAGGGAGAGATTCCAGTCGGTGCTAAGCTTGTTGTGTTGGGTGGCCCCGCGATGTTAATTGGCTTAGGCGGCAGTGCGGCCTCTTCGGTTGATAGTGGTTCTGGGTCAGAAACGTTGGACTTTGCTTCGGTGCAACGAGAAAACCCAGAGATGGAGCGCCGTGCGCAAGAGGTGATTGATCGCTGTACCTATTTGGGTAAAGATTCACCCATCGCCTCCATTCACGATGTGGGTGCGGGTGGATTATCAAACGCCTTTCCTGAACTTGTTAATGACAGTGGTCGCGGGGCTATTTTTGATTTACGTGCCGTGCCGAATGACGAACCGGGAATGTCTCCCATGGAAATTTGGTGCAACGAATCACAAGAGCGCTATGTGATTGCCATTTTTGCCGACCAAATTGAGCGGTTTGAAGCGATTTGTAAGCGAGAGCGTTGTCTGTACGCCATTGTGGGTGAGGCCACGGAAGCGCAAGAGTTGGTGGTGAATGATACCGTATTTGAGAATAACCCTGTCGAAATGCCTTTAAGCATCTTACTCGGAAAGCCGCCTAAAATGCATCGAACGGCTGAATCTCGCTCTTTGCCACAAGCGGGTTTTGAAACCGCGAACTTGGACTTTAAAGAGGTAACAGAACGTTTACTAAAATTACCCACCATTGCCAGCAAAAACTTTTTAATTACCATTGGCGATCGTTCCATTACCGGTATGGTTACGCGTGACCAAATGGTCGGGCCATGGCAAGTTCCCGTCGCCAATGCCGGAATTACCTGTTCCGATTACACCAATTATACTGGTGAAGCAATGGCCTCGGGGGAGCGTCCACCAGTGGCGTTAATTAATCCTAAAGCATCTGCACGTTTGGCCATTTCAGAGGCCATTACCAATATAGCTTGTGCCAAAATTGAATCTATTAGTGACATCAAACTTTCCGCCAACTGGATGTCTGCAGCAGGACACCCAGGAGAGGATGCATCACTTTACGCCGCCGTAGAAGCCGTAGGGCTAGAACTCTGTCCACAGTTAGGCATTGCCGTACCCGTGGGGAAAGACTCCATGTCCATGAAAACCGTATGGGAAGAAGAGGGTGAATCCAAAGCGGTTATTTCACCTATGTCGGTTAATATTACGGCCTTTGCACCAGTCGAAGATGTGCGTAAAACTGTGACACCACAACTGCGGACCGATCTCGGTGAAACTGAATTATTGGTGGTTGACTTAGGGCGTGGGCAAAATCGAATGGGAGGCAGTTGCTTAGCTCAGGTTTATAATCAAATAGGGGAAGAAGCCCCCGATTTAGATCATGCTAAAAACCTAGGAAGCCTATTTAGATCCATACAACGACTTCTCAAAAATGACTTAATTTTAGCCTATCACGATCGTTCAGACGGCGGGTTATTAGTCACGTTGTTAGAGATGGCATTTGCCGGGCATTGTGGACTAAAAGTCGATGTTTCAGCCTTAGGAACAGAACCCGTTTCAGCCTTATGCACAGAAGAAATAGGGGTTGTCATACAGGTTAAAAAAGCAGATAAAGAGAAAGTGAAAACGATTTTTTCCGATTTCCAATTAACGTATTGGACACATTGGATAGGCACAATATCCGATACCGATCAAATTGACATCACCAGCCATGGCGCTTCGTTACTTTCTATGCCGCGTAAAGTACTGCAAGGATGGTGGTCTGAAACCTCTTACCAAATGCAAGCATTGCGCGATAATCACTTGTGTGCAAAACAAGAGTTTGATGCCATTGAGCAAGATGAGCACACACAGATATCACCTGTCGTCACATTTAATATGAAACACGATATTATCGCCGAATTTGAAGGCAAGCCTAAACCCAAAATGGCGATTTTGCGCGAGCAAGGCGTAAATGGACAGCAAGAGATGGCCGCTGCCTTTGACCGAGCAGGGTTTGAAACCGTGGACGTACACATGACCGATATTTTGTCAGGAAGCGTATCCTTATCCGAATTTAAAGGACTCGTCGCCTGTGGTGGATTTTCTTACGGCGATGTATTAGGCGCTGGGCGCGGTTGGGCAAACTCCATTCTATTTAATGCGCACGCACGTAACGAGTTTGAAACCTTTTTTAACCGCGACGACACCTTTACCTTGGGTGTCTGTAACGGCTGTCAAATGCTATCAAACTTGAAAGCGATTATTCCAGGCGCAGAGGGTTGGCCTGCCTTTGTACGCAATGAATCAGAGCAATTTGAAGCCCGTTTTTCACAGGTCGAGATTCAAAAATCACCCTCGATTTTATTCGCAGGCATGGAAGGCACACGTATTCCCGTAGCCGTAGCACACGGCGAAGGACGAATGGACTTTGGTACAGAATCCTCTCAAGCCGTAGAAGGCTTGGTGAGTCTTCGTTATGTTGATGCAACAGGGCAACCGACCGAACGCTACCCCTTTAACCCAAATGGAACAGAAGGCGGCATGACAGCACTCACCACGACCG
>WFNQ01000234.1 GCA_015488565.1 Thiomicrorhabdus sp. | reverse complement strand
GTGCAACCTTAGTTCAAAGCAGTGCACAGGCCAGTACAACGGGCGATTCTGCCTCCACCGTGAGTACTCAAAACTGGTCAGAGAGCCAGCCCTTCGCAGGTGAAGTGCTGAATATCATCGACTTAACCGACGACGGTTCAGATAAAAATGTCTGGCACTTAGAAATTGGTTTAGATGAATCGGGTATTCAGTATCAACCGGGTGACATTGTGGCACTGTTGCCTGAAAATGACCCTGAATTAGTGGCACAACTGATTGAGGCTACCGGATTATCTGCCGATGAAACCGTTACCATTAAAGAGGCACCGTATACACTCAAAGAGGCGTTAACTCAAAAACGAGACATTACCAGTCTCAATAAAAAATGGGTTGAAAACTATGCCGAGCAAACAGGACAATCCGATTTAGACATCACCGCGACCAACATTCAACAGATTATTGAAGAGGGAGACCTTCTTGATCTCATTCAAGCCAAGCCCGCAACACTGAGCGCTCAAGCTCTGGTTGATTTGTTACGCCCACTGCGCAGTCGTCAATACTCCATTGCATCAAGCCAAGCCATTTACGATGACGAAGTACACGTCACGGTAAAACAGGTGGAATACAGTAGCCTAAACCGTGCGCGTAAAGGCGTGTGTTCTAACTGGCTAGCAAGCTTAACCGAAGGCGATGCTGTTCCGTTATACATTAAAGCCAATAACAGCTTTAAGCTACCTGAAAATACACAAGCTAAAATCATTATGGTCGGCGCAGGAACAGGGGTAGCCCCTTTTAGAAGCTTCTTACAACAACGTGATGCAGAGAGTCTAAAAGGCAATACATGGCTGTTCTTTGGTGAGCAACATTTCCGTACCGATTTTTTATATCAACTGGAATGGCAAAAATACATCAAATCCGGTGTGCTAGAAAAAATTTCACTGGCCTTTTCACGCGATCAAGCCGAAAAAATATACGTGCAAAATCGCTTAGTTGAACAGGCACAAGAGGTCTTTAAATGGCTAGAAGAAGGCGCTTATCTTTATGTGTGTGGCGACCGAAATCACATGGCAAAAGATGTCCACAACGCCTTTATTACCGTTATCACCGAACAAGGTCAAAAAACAGCTGAAGAAGCCGAAGCTTATCTTCAGGACTTAATTTCACAAAGACGCTACCAGCGTGACGTGTATTAAGAAGGAAAAACAGATGAAAAATATTTCAATCGATGAACTCAATCAACAATTTAAAGCACAGCCTCTTGCAGAAGCACTTAAAGAGCTGGCGGCTATTTTTGATGGGCAAAAAATGGTCTTTTCAAGTAGCTTAGGCTTAGAAGACCAAGTGATTACTGATGCGATTTTTAACAACAATTTATCCATTCAAGTATTCACTTTAGATACGCAACGTTTATTTAAAGAGACCGAAGCGCTGATTACCGAAACGGAACAAAAATATCAAAAAACCATTGTCCGTTTCACCCCCAACCCAGAAGCGGTGCAAGAGTACATTCAAACCCAAGGGTTAAACGGATTTTATGAGTCGGTCGAAAAGCGCAAAAAATGTTGCTATATTCGCAAAATAGAACCCCTTAACCGTGCATTAAAAGACGCTAAAATTTGGATTACCGGCATTCGTCAAGAACAATCCGAATTTCGTAATAACATGCAACTGTTTGAATACGATAGCGAACGGGATCTAATCAAGTTTAACCCGTTGCTACAGTGGTCAACCGAAGAGCTGTGGGATACGATTCGTACCAACAACATACCATTTAACCCACTGCATCAAAAAGGCTATCCCAGCATTGGCTGTGAACCTTGTACCCGCGCCATCAAACCTGGCGAAGACCAACGTGCAGGACGTTGGTGGTGGGAAAACCAAGAACAAACCAAACAAGAATGTGGCTTACATACATCGCAGGTAACAAAATGACAAAGACAACACGCCCTATTGCAAAAACCCTCAATCAGCTTGCACCAAACGACAGCGATATTGAGCACTTAAAAGACAACAGTCACTTTCTTCGTGGCTCACTGGTCGAAGGCTTTGCCAATCCATTAACGGGTGCGATTAATGAGAATGACATTCAGCTCATTAAATACCACGGCAGCTACCAACAAGATGACCGTGATGTGCGTAATGCCCGCATCGCCAAAAAGCTCGAACCCGCCTACTCGTTTATGATTCGTGTACGCCTGCCAGGTGGTCATCTCAGTGCTGCGCAATGGTTGGCTTGTGATGAAATCAGTCGCACCTATGGCAACGACACACTTAAATTATCCACGCGTCAAGCAGTACAATTTCACGGCATTATCAAGTTTGATATGAAAAAAACCATTCAAGCGATGGATAAAGCCCTACTGGACAGCGTGGCCACCTGTGGTGATATCAACCGTAATGTCATGTGCATTCAAGACCCCAGTTTATCGACCATTCACGACCAAGTATTTCCGTATGCCAACGCCATTGCCGACCGTTTATTGCCGGCCACCCGTGCTTATCACGAAATTTGGCTCGGTGATGATCACGATAAAAAACTGATTGCAGGGGGGGGAGAAATTATTGAGCCAATCTACGGCAAACATTACCTGCCTAGAAAGTTCAAAATTGCCATTGCCATTCCGCCTTATAACGATGTGGACATCTATACCAATGACATTGGCTTTATCGCCATTGAAGAAGACGGCAAACTAGCGGGCTTTAATGTCAGTGTCGGAGGAGGATTAGCACACACCTTTGGCCGTACAGACACCTTTCCACGTTTGGCCGACACCATTGGCTTTTGTACACCAGAGCAAGCAGTGGACGTAGCACAACACATTATGTGCATTCAGCGTGACTTTGGTAATCGTGAAGACCGTAAACTGTCACGTTTTAAACATACCGTTGAAAAATACGGCGTGGACTGGGTCAAAGAAGAACTTGCTGAACGCCTCGGTGTGGCACTGCAACCCAGTAAACCTTCGAAGTTTAGCTCCTCTTCCGACCGTTACGGCTGGCACCAAAGTCAAGATGGGTTATGGCACTGCCTGCTTTATGTTCAAGGTGGCCGCATTGTTAACACAGAGCAATACGCCCAAAAAGACATTTTGGCTAACATTGCCAAACTGGATGTTTGCGATTTCCGTTTAACAGGCAATCAAAACATTCAACTAGTTGGTATTACTGAAAATAATAAACCCAAAATTGAAGCCTTAATTAAAGCATTTGACCAAAGCGACAACGCCAGCCATTTAACAGGGCTACAACGCAACGCCATTGCCTGTGTGTCACTCAACACCTGTTCACTCGCCATGGCGGAAGCAGAGCGCTACTTGCCCTCTTTAATGGAAAAAATCACCCCCATTTTAGAAAAAAACCAGCTTGAAAACAGTGACATAAAAATGCGAATGACTGGTTGTCCAAATGGGTGTGGGCGATCCATTATGGGCGAAATTGGCTTTATTGGAAAGTCGGTTGGCAAATACAACATGTACCTTGGTGGCGACTATCAAGGCAACCGTTTAGCCAAGCTTTACAAAGAAAACTTAACCGAACAACACATTTTAGAAGAACTCGAATCGCTGTTTGCACTGTATGCAAATGAACGACAAAAAGATGAATATTTTGGTGACTTTGTCATTCGACAAAAAATTGTTCAACCATCACACGGTGGGGTTGCATTTCACACAGGAGAAGGAACATGTTAGACCAAGCAAGAATTACCCATTTAAAAAAACTGGAATACGAATCCATTGAAATCATTCGTGAAATTGTGGCTGAATTTGACAATCCAGCCATGCTTTACAGCGTGGGAAAAGATTCTTCCGTCATGTTGCACTTGGTACAAAAAGCCTT
>WFNQ01000233.1 GCA_015488565.1 Thiomicrorhabdus sp. | reverse complement strand
TAAAAGGCTTTTTTCACTTCGCCTGCGGGCGAACTGGGTTTGTCCATGGAGCTAATGACATTCAAGATGGCTTCGTCCACTTTGGCTTGTGTGGCATCGGAGCTCATTAACCAGTCAAGCGCTTTGTTAAAGTCGGCGTAGGTCTCTAATAAACGTGGATCACGGTACGAGTAGAAGACAAATGCGCTGGCTTCGCCATTGTAATTCGCGCCGCCACCGTAAGCTCCCCCTTTTTCTCGAATAATAGAGTGCAAAAATCCATTACGTAAACATGCGCCTAATACCGATAACTTGGGGGCATCTTCATGGTCAGGCATAACGGTTGGATAAGCGAGCGCACAAAAGTTTACTTGAGTACTGGTGACCCACGCTTGTTTTATCGCCTGTTGAGAGGCATTTACCGAAAACTCACAAGGTTGCTCGGTGAGTTGTGCGGTGGATTCTGGCAAGCGACTCCAATTTGTTTTCAAGCCTCTTAAGGCCGAAGATAATCCCGCTTCATCACTGATGACTAACGCTTGTTTGGGCGCTTGACACAGTTTTTTCTGAATACCCGATAACCCTTCTGCAAAGGCTTCTACGGCTTGCTCTGAGCCTTGTAAGTTTTCATTTAAGGATTTTATGTATTGAATACCTGCAAATCCTGAACGTTGAAAACTCCATTGTGCCGCAGGGGTAAAGTTTTGTACCGCGGCCATCATGGCAAGACCATGGCCGTTCCCCGTTATGCCGTGATCGACGGACGCTCGAATTTGCCCCACCAAATCTTTTAAACGGTTTAATTCATCAAAACGTGCGGTGTAAAGCGTGTCTTCAATTAAGCCTGCTATTTTATCTTGATGACGATTCAAGCCTCTTGAAGAGAATAAGAAATGGCTATGACACCCTTCTGGCACTTGCAGTTTTGAGTGCACCATGGAACGCGCTGAAATACCACCCGATATTTCGGCATGATAAGACTGGGTTTCAAGATAATCTCGCCCAGCACTGCCCACTTCGGTCACACAACTGTTAAACAGCGGCATTAGGGATTTTTCGGCGTCGGTTAACGCGGGTAATTCCATCACTAACTGTTCATAAATTAAGCCATTACTGCCACACTGATACGCGGTGACTGGCACATTGCCAACCTTTGAGTGTTGTGCGCTATAAGTTTTAATGGTTTTTGGAATGTCCTCTTTGGTGACCTCGGGCAAAATACTGGGATCATCCTCTTGCGATTGACGTTGCTCTAAGGCAACCGCTTGGTCAATAATCGCCTGCTTTTCCGATTCGCTAAGTGTGGCTTGAATCGCCGCCAGCTTCGCTTTTTCGGCTTGTTCTTTTTGTGCCGATAAGGTGGTATCGGGTGCCATGGTTAAACGAACACGATGCGTATTGTCTAACAACCATGTTTTGATGAGGTTTGGAATAAATTGTGGGTCTTTAACCTCTTCTTCTAATACCTTAAGTGCTTGATCACTGTCCAATAGTGCAATCGGATCTCCCTCATGCAATGCACCCGGTAGCGCATGTAAAATCAACTGTAAGCCGTAAGGGTAACTGTCGCCACCCACTTCGCGTTGCGATAATTCCAATTGATGCAACATCGCTTCCACTTGCGATTGATCCACGCCCTCATCCACAATGCGATTTAACTCGGCTAAAATCAATTGCTCAATCGCTTCGGCGTGTTCGGCCTCTGAACCTTGCACCCCAACCACAAACACCATCTCTTTATTGGACTCTTCTAAACCACATAACGGTGAAGGCGCAGTCGCTAATGGCGTGTCTTCCAGCACCATACGCAATGGCGAAGCACTGTTATCAAGCAATACAGAGGACAATAAATGCCCTTTTAAGACATTCAATGGATCTTTGTTTTCACCCAGTAACCAGCCCAATACAATATGGGTTTTGGCCTCGGTACTCTCTTCATCCAGCGCATAAACATGGTTAACCGATTTAGGTTGGCTAAAGCGTTGCTCCAAGCCAACATGCACTTGAGGTACGCTGTTTTTAAAACGCGCTAAGGCCAAGAGATCAAACTGAGTTTGGTGCTCAATGGCCGAAATATCACCATAGGTCATAAATACGGCATTGGATGGGTGGTAGTGATTTTTGTGAAAATCCAGCAACTGTTGATGGGTTAAGCTTGGAATGTCTTCTGGCTCTCCCCCACTATTGTAGTGGTATGTATTCGTTGGGTACACTTCACTTGAAAACGCTTGCCATAATGTTGAGATAGGCGAACTCATCGCGCCTTTCATCTCATTAAACACCACCCCTTTATAAGTTAAAGGGGATTCTGAATTGGTCATCTCTTCAAACTCAAATCGATGCCCCTCTTGTGCAAAATCCAATGCATCTAAATTGGGGAAAAAGACCGCATCCATATAAACCTGCAACAAGTTTTGAAAGTCTTTTTTATTTTCGGTCGCAAAAGGATAGGCCGTCCAGTCACTGGAAGTAAATGCGTTCATAAAGGTGTTTAATGAACGTCTAATCATCATAAAAAAGGGGTCACGAACAGGGTATTTTTCACTGCCACACAACGTCGTGTGCTCTAAAATATGTGCCACACCTGTTGAATCCATTGGCACGGTTCTTAAGGCCACTAAAAAGACATTTTGTGGGTCATCAGCCGCTAAATGGTAGTGCGTTGCACCCGTTAATTTATGCTGATAGTGTTCAACCGTTAAGTTTAAAGTGTCAATGGTTTGTTGACCAATGTATTCAAATGCGGGATGTGTTTTTGACATATATTTTCTCTATTCCAAACTGTAAATGCGATAAAAAAGGCCATTCAAAGAACGGCCTTTTGGATTAAATATCATTAAAAAATGGTTTAAAACTATGCTTCAACCGCTTTAATAGACAACTTAACACGACCTTGTTTGTCTACTTCGGTCAATTTCACACGTATTTCCTGCCCTTCTTTTAAATAATCAGAGACATTTTCAACGCGCTCTTCTGCAATTTGAGACACATGTACCAGCCCTTCACGACCTGGCATATAGGCCACAAACGCACCAAAATCGACAATTTTCTTAACCACGGCATCGTATGTTTTACCAATTTCAGGTTCGGCGGTAATTTCTTTAATACGCACAAGCGCCAACGCTGAAGCCGTTTCATCCGAAGAGGAAATTTTAACATTTCCTTCATCGTCCACTTCAATCACACAACCTGTCTCTTCGGTTAAGGCACGAATGGTCGAGCCACCTTTTCCAATGATTTCACGCACTTTTTCAGGTTTTACTTTAATCATCGTATAACGCGGTGCGCTAGAAGCCACATCGGTATTTGAAGTATTAATCGCTTCAGCCATCGATTCTAAAATGGTTAAGCGTCCCTCTTTCGCTTGCCCTAAGGCAAGTTGCATAATCTCTTCGGTAATGCCGGTGATTTTAATGTCCATTTGCAAGGCCGTAATTCCTTGTTCTGTCCCCGCCACTTTAAAGTCCATATCACCAAGATGATCTTCGTCACCCAAAATATCAGACAGCACGGCAAATCCGGCCTCTTCTTTAATAAGCCCCATTGCAATCCCTGCAATTGGCGCTTCAATTGGCACTCCTGCATGCATTAACGAAAGCGATGTACCACAGACCGATGCCATTGAGCTTGAACCGTTTGATTCGGTAATTTCAGACACCACACGGATGGTGTACGGAAACTCTTCTGCCGTTGGCAATAAAGCCGCCACACCACGACGCGCTAACATTCCGTGCCCAATTTCACGTCTGCCCGGACTGCCTACACGACCACACTCCCCTACTGAATAAGGAGGAAAATTATAGTGCAACATAAAACGATCGTGATAAGAACCCGTTAAATCGTCCACCATTTTGGCATCACGTTCCGTTCCTAATGTGGTCACGACTAACGCTTGGGTTTCGCCACGAGTAAACAATGCCGAACCATGTACTTCGGGTAACACGCCAACCTTACAGGTTACTTGACGAACCGTTTTGGTATCTCGTCCATCAATACGAGGCTCACCTGCAATAACACGTCCACGCACAATCTCTTTCTGCAATTTACCAAACGCCGCTTCCAGCTCTTTGGCAGAAAATCCAGTCGTATTCGCTTCTGAAGAGGCCAATTCTGACTGCATTTTTTCTTTGGCCGCATCCAAGGCACTGTAACGATCCATTTTATCCGCAATGCTATAAGCGGCTTCCACATCCGAACGAACCAATGAGAAAACCGCCTCTTTTAATTCGGTATTTTCAGCTTCGGCCTGCCAGTCCCAAACAGGCTTAGCGGCTTCGGCGGCAAACTCAGCAATGGCATCAATAGCCGTTTGCATTTGGGCATGACCAAACATCACCGCACCCAACATAATCTCTTCAGACAACTCAGACGCTTCTGATTCCACCATTAAGACCGCGTCTTTAGTACCAGCCACACTCAACTCTAAATCAGAGGTTTGCAATGCTTCTGCACTTGGGTTTAAGACATATTGATCATTTGAATAGCCAACAATTGCCGCTCCAATTGGCCCAGCAAATGGAACACCTGAAATGGCTAACGCCGCTGACGTTCCTAACATTGCCGCCACTTCAGTTCCCACGGAGGCATCAAGAGCGACCACGGTCGCAATGACTTGTACTTCGTTTTTAAACCCTTTTGGAAATAACGGACGAATAGGACGATCGATTAAACGAGAGGTTAACGTCTCTTTTTCAGAAGGACGGCCTTCACGCTTTAAAAAGCCACCCGGAATTTTTCCCGCAGAATAGGCTTTTTCTTGATAGTTAACAGTTAACGGAAAGAAGTCTTGCCCTTCTTTTGCGCTTCTTGCCGCCACCACCGTTACTAATATACGGGTATTCCCCATGCCGATCATCACAGCACCATCTGCTTGACGTGCAATTTCACCGGTTTCTAACGTTACTTGATGATTGCCATACTGAAATGATTTTGTAATCTTAGCCATGGGTATTCCTTTTAAGTTTCAATTGTATCGAGTAAATTAATCCAGCTATTCTACTCTTTATAAGTGCGTTTCGCATTTTTATAGGCAAAAAAAAACCCTGCAATGCAGGGTTTTTTTATTTAAACGCTTTCGCTTACTTACGTAGGCCAAGACGCTTAATAATAGACAAGTATCTTTCACCGTCTTTCTTATGGATATAATCCAATAGTTTACGACGACGACTTACCAAACGCAATAAACCAGTACGTGAATGGTTATCTTGTTTGTGAATTTTAAAATGCTCAGTCAAGTACTTGATACGCGCAGTTAAAAGTGCGATTTGAACTTCTGGTGAACCTGTGTCACCCTCTTTTGTTGCGTATTCTGCAACGATTTTTGCTTTAACTTCTGCGTTAAACATACTTTTTCTCCAAATATCGGTTTTAATAATTTTGCCCGAGTCCACAACCGATGATAGAAACGAACCGACGTATTATACTTGGTTTAAACCTGAAGACAACCCCTTTATCGTTTACCAAAACCGTGTACATAATGACCCAATGCCGAGATATCATCGCCCATATTACGCACTAAATCGTCTAAACTCACAATGGCATTTTCTAGGATGTTTACGGCAATAAATGACTCTTCTATTTTTAAACGTTCATACATAGGGCGTGTTAATACAAATAATTTAACCCCTTTTTTGCCTGCCGTCATTCTTAAATTACGCGGCTTACGGTCAAAAAAGGACATCTCTCCTATTAACGTACCCGCACCTTGCTTACCGACATTGGTGTGCTCCATATCCGTTCCAGTAAACAACACCTTACCTTTTGCGATAAAGGCAAGTGACTCACCCACTTCACCCGCATCTGAAATGACTTCATCGCCAGCATACGTTTTATCTTGTAGGTAGTGAATTAAACGACCTACTTCTTTTTTGGTCAACGACTCACAAATAAGGTGCTTTTGAAAAAAACTGAATAATTCATCCGTTGATATATTTAACATACAATCTCCTTACAAAGGTTTTTGGGCAATGAAAGAGGCCACTGGGCGACCGTCTTCTAATTTCTCTATTCTATCAACAAATATTTGGTAATCTGAAAAAACTTTACTTAATTCGCCAACCTCTAAAATTGCATTGGGATTTTTAGGAGAACCAAACGCTTCTGCCCCCGTAATAAAGGTTTGATAAACCAGAGTACCGCCAGGTGTAATGGCTTGATTAATCTGTTCGAATAACGCTCGATTTAGATACCGAATGACCACCACTAAATCAAATTGTTTTTCAGGAAAACAGCCTTGCTTTTTCAAATCACAACACTTGAACTTAACGGAAGTTTTTGACCTTGTAGCCAGCTGCTTACTCCGTTTTAAAACGCGTGCTTCTTGATCAATGCCCGTCACTTGCCAGCCTTGTTGCGCTAAAAAGACCGCATCACGCCCACCGCCACACCCTAAATCCAACGCCGTTGGGCGTGGCTTTAATACTTTGGGGTTAACCCCTCGCTCTTTTAAAGCATTCACCCACTCAACCAGTAAGGGTGTGGGAGACCACAAATGTTTTGAATCATGGCCTGAAATCACTTGGCCTGATAACGTTTGCGCCCATTGTTGCATGGTCTCATCACAATCAATAACCAATGAACCGTTTATCTCATACCCTTTTGCATCCAGCAATACCGTAGCGGCTTCAATTTCATCTTTATCCCCCACCAAAAAAAGCGTGGCGGGCGAGGCGGGTAACTCATTTAAACTATCGGGTAATAATGCCCACGGCAACCACGTACTGTTTTTTAAATGCCCTGCTTGGTAATGCGCTTGCCCCCTTAAATCTAAAATGCCATCCGCCTGTGAAAAAATCATGGTGTTGTCTCCAAAACCGGTTTATCCGCTACCTCGACTTTTGCTTCATTTACTGCCAAGTGTAAATTAAATACCCGTTTCGGTTTCAGCATCTGTTTTTTCTCAGACCACTCCCCCACAGCAAAACACTCTCCTTCGTCATACAAACGCACAAATTCTGTGTCTGGCTTTGGATAAGACAACATTTGACCATGTTGAATCAAATCCACTTCCTCTTTCGAGAGGTCAAACCGTTGCAAATGCGTTAGTGCAATGTCAATGGGATGAATCGCCGCCATTTTTAATAACTCAATATCCTCAATACGTAACATATTATCACCGCTCAACTCACCCGTCTGGGTACGGTGCAATGCCGTTAAATGGCCTACCGTCCCCAAAGCAACGGCAATATCCTCACCTAAGGTTCTTACGTAAGTGCCTTTAGAACACCGCACATCAAACACGATGGTATCCTGAGTAAAGGAGACTAAATGAAGCTGTTTTATCACAATGGAACGCGCTGGACGCTCAATATCAATCCCCTGACGCGCATAATAATACAGCGGTTTACCTTGGTGTTTAAGCGCCGAATACATCGGAGGAATTTGCTCGATTTTTCCCATAAAGCCCAGTAAAGCCTTATGAAGACTCGCTTCTGTTAAGGGAGGGATTTCCGAGGTATGGATAACATTCCCCTCTTTGTCACCCGTATCGGTTTGTACCCCTAACTTAAGCGTGGCGGTATAGCGTTTATCCGAATCCAATAACAACCCAGATACCTTGGTTGCCTCACCTAAACAGATTGGCAACAAACCCGTTGCAAAAGGGTCTAGTGCACCAGTATGCCCCCCTTTTTTCGCGTTAAACAGTCGCATTACTTGTTGTAAAACACCATTTGAAGAAGGGCCTACAGGCTTATTTAACAGAATAATACCATCAATATGCTTTTTAGGGGGACGTTTAAACTGTGCCATATTAAGAGTTAAGTGCCTTATTAATTAAATCTTCCATGTGCTGGACATGTTCTGGCACATTGTCGTAAAAGAAACGAATGTTAGGCACAATACGCAAACGTAATTTTTTACCTAATTCGGTTCTAAAGAAACCAGTGGCTTTCTCAAGCGCGTCCAATGTTTCTTGAATTTCTGGGTCGCCTTCATTATGCCCTATCAAGGCAAAATGCACTCGAACCACACTCAAATCTTTACTGATTTTACAATCGGTAATCGTTATTTTTTGAAAACGAGGATCTTTTGCTTCTCGCAATAACATGTGCGATAACGTGCGTCGAACCTCTTGCGCCACACGTGCGGGGCGACTAACGGGTCTATTACTCATTATTTTTTCTCTTATAAAAACAAAATGCCCCAACGGGGCATTTATAAAAAGCTAACAATATTAACGCGCTCTATTTAAGCAAGCGTTCGCTTCACTTCAATGCGCTCGTAGCACTCAATTTGATCGCCGACTTTCACATCGTTATAGTCTTTTACACCGATACCACATTCCATGCCTTTATTCACTTCTTGTGCATCGTCTTTAAAGCGACGTAACGACTCTAGGCTACCTTCATAAATCACCACATTGTCACGCAGAACACGAATTGGGTTATTACGTTTCACAGTACCCTCAGTCACCATACACCCAGCAATCAAGCCGATTTTAGGTGCTTTAAAGACTTCACGAACGTCTGCCACCCCTAAAATATTCTCTTGAATCTCAGGTGCAAGCTTACCTTCTACCGCACGTTTTACTTCATCTACGATTTCATAAATAATGCTGTAGTATTTTAAGCCTATGCCTTCACTGTCAATGATACGTTTAGCCGCCACATCAGCACGAACATTAAACCCAAAAATCAATGCTTCAGAAGCGATGGCTAAGTTGGCATCGGTTTCATTGATTCCTCCTACACCAGAAGAGATCACATTCACTTTAATCTCTTCATTCGAAAGTTTCACTAATGCATCGGTAATCGCTTGAATAGAACCTTGTACATCGGCTTTTAAAATGATATTTACATTTTGAATATCACCCTCTTCCATTCGGTTAAACATGTTTTCTAACTTAGATTTTTGCTGACGTGCAATTTTAAGCTCTTTGAACTTACCTTGACGGAACGTAGCCGCTTCACGTGCTTTACGATCGTTATCCACGGTAATCATCTCATCACCCGCAACTGGCACGCCCGATAAACCTAATAGCTCAACCGGAATAGAAGGTCCCGCTTCTAAAATGGTTTTACCCGAGTCACTAATTAAGGTTCGAACACGTCCGTATACCATGCCACAAAGGACAATGTCCCCTTTTCTTAAGGTACCCGACTGAACCAAAACCGTAGCAACCGTTCCACGCCCTTTGTCTAAGCGAGATTCAACGACCACACCTTTTGCATGACCTTCAATAGGCGCTTCTAGCTCAAGCATTTCTGATTGCAACGAAATGGCATCCAGCAATTCATCAATTCCTAAACCTGTTTTAGCGGAAACGGGAATAAACTGAACATCCCCCCCCCACGCTTCTGGTACGACATCTTCCGTTGCCAACTCTTGCATCACACGGTCAAGATTGGCTTCTTCTTTATCCATCTTATTAACCGCAACCACAATACCCACACCAGAGGCTTTTGCGTGTTGAATGGCTTCACGGGTTTGAGGCATTACACCATCATCCGCCGCAACCACAATCACCACCACATCGGTAATTTCCGCACCACGAGCACGCATTGCGGTAAACGCCGCATGACCAGGAGTATCAATAAAGGTTACCCCACCCTTGTCTGTGTCAACATGATAAGCACCGATATGCTGAGTAATACCGCCCGCTTCACCGTGTGCAACTTTGGCTTTACGAATGTAATCAAGCAAAGACGTTTTACCATGATCTACGTGACCCATAATTGTCACCACAGGTGAACGCGTTACTGTTGCGCCATGATACTCTTGGTTAACGACTTCATCTTCAACCGTGACTTCATTGAATGCAATGGCATTATGCCCCATCTCTTCAACAATCAACATCGCCGTTTCTTGATCTAAAATCTGGTTAATGGTGGCCATCGTACCCAGTTCCATCATCATAAACTTAATGATTTCACCGGTTTTAATCGACATTTGCTCAGCCAGTGCCGCCAAGGTAATGCTTTCAGGCACTTTAACATCCTTAATAACAGGCGCGGTTGGTTGCTGAAAACCATGCTCATTATCCATCTGCAACGGCGCACGATGCTTCGGTTGTTTTCGGCCGCCACGTGCTGGACGACGATTACCACCACGATTATTTGGTTTTTTATTACCACCACCTTTAGGCCCATCTTTACCATCATTCACTTTACGTGTTTCATGATGCTTTTGATCCTTGGCTTTTTTCGCCGCCTTAGAGTGATCTTCTTTTTCTGGAGGAGGCGCAACAACGCGTAACCCAACAGGCTTAGAGCTGACTCTTTCTGACTTAGATTTTGTCTCTTTTTTAGCGTTCGCTTCGCCATTCGGTTTAACCGCTTCAACATCGCTCTTAACTTCTTGAACCACGTCTTTAGGGTCAACTTTAGGCGGTGCTTTTTTAGTATCCGTTATAGTCGTCTTCGATGCCTCTTGCGTAACATCCTCTTGAACAATCTTCTCTTCAACAGGTTTTTCAACGGCCTCTTCTTCTTTTTTAACATAAGTCCGTTTTTTACGTACTTCGACCTTAATATCGCGCTTATTTCGTCCTGCACCAGAAGAGAGGTTTAACGTTTGTTTACGACGCAACGTGACTTTTTTAGGCGCATCACCAGAATGGTCTCCATGAAGCCCTTTTAAATAACTTAATAACTTAACCTTTTCAGCATCACTAATGACGTCATCAGACTTTTTGCCCTTCACACCAGATGCTTCTAATTGAGACAATAGCTTTTCTGCCGTAAGGTTGAGTGTTTTTGAAAATTCTTTTACTGATATCTCTGACATATAATAACTCTCCCTTTACTCTTCAAACCATGGTGCACGTGCTTTAAGAATTAACTCTCCAGCCGTAGCTTCATCTAATTCCACAAATTCGAGCAGTTCATCAATACTTAATTCGGCCAAATCTTCTTGAGTAACCACTCCGTTACTCGCCAGTTGTTTCGCCATCTCGTCCGTCATGCCTTCAAGGCTTAATAAATCTTCTGCTGGCTCAGCCAGAGCCATTTTTTCTTCTTCTGCAATGGCATGTGTTAATAACGCATCCTTTGCACGTTGCTTTAATTCAGCAACAAGATCTTCATCAAAACCATCAACCTCCAACATCTCTGCTGCAGGAACATAAGCCACTTCTTCTAAGGTTGAAAAACCTTCTTCTGCAAGCACTTCGGCCATCTCTTCATCAATGTCTAATGCATTCACAAACAACTCAACTTGCGCTTTCGACTCTACATCATGCTTTTCAGACATGTCGCTCTGACTCATCACGTTAAGTTCCCAGCCAGTTAATTCGCTGGCTAAACGAATGTTTTGACCACTCTTACCAATCGCTTGAGACAGTTGTTCATCGTCAACCGAAATATCCATTGTGTGCTTATCTTCATCAACCATAATAGAGATGACTTCTGCAGGAGCCATGGCATTAATGACAAACTGCGCATCGTTCACATCCCACTGAATGATATCAATACGCTCGCCATTCAATTCATTGGTCACCGACTGAACACGTGAACCACGCATTCCAACACAAGCCCCAATAGGGTCTAAACGAGGATCGTTTCCTCTCACGGCAACTTTGGCTCGAAAACCAACATCACGCGCGACACTCATTACATCAATTAAATCATCACCAATTTCAGGCACTTCAATTTTGAATAACTCCATCAACATCTCATTGCAAGCACGAGACATAGTGAGCAAAGGCCCTCTTGGCTTAAATTCAACCGCCTGCAAGTAACCTCGAACACGATCACCCATTCTAAAATTCTCACGCGCAACCAACTGGTTACGAGGAATAATAGCTTCCACGTTATCGCCTAAATCTAAAATCACATCACCACGATCAACTCGCTTAACTTGACCGGTTAAAATTTCGCCCACACGTTTGCTGTACTCAGCAACCACTTTCTTGCGTTCCGCTTCACGTATTTTCTGAACAATCACTTGTTTTGCCGCTTGCGCACCAATACGACCAAAATCAATAGACTCCATTGGCTCTTCAATGAACTCACCAATTTCAATATTTGGATCTTCATCCACGGCATCCATTTCACGAATATACCATCCAACGTTGTCTTCAATGGCCGTCGCATCATCAATCACTTCCCAACAGCGGAAGGTTTCATAATCACCCGTGTCACGGTCAATATTGACGCGAACGTTAATCTCATCGCCCTGACTCTTACGCGTTGCGGTTGCTAAAGCGGTTTCAATGGCATCAAAAATGATTTCCTTATCAACGCCTTTTTCATTTGCCATAATGTCAACAACGGCTAATATCTCTTTACCCATTATACTTTCGTCCTAATTATCTTTTTAAATTTAAATTCGGTTTAAAACTTGTTTGAAAATTTCTTGGAACTTATTTTTTTAAAATTCGGCCACTAAATTTGCTTTATCAATGATGTCATAATCAATTTCATACAATTCACCATCCACTTCAATCTCAATACCTAAGTCGGTCACTTGTACCATAGGGCCTTTGAATTTCTTACGGCCTAACACACCAACCGCTGTTCTAACCTGAACGGTTTTTCCTTGGTAGCGTTGGAAATGACTCGGTTTTAGTAACAGTCGATCCATTCCAGGAGAGGAGACCTCAAGCATGTAGGCGCTACTGATTGGATCTTCCACATCCATAATCGCACTGACTTGACGGCTGATTGAGGCACAGTCGTCTACCGTGACACCCTCAATTTCTTTATCAATAAAAATTCTTAATATAGAGTGACGACCGGCGGGTAAGTATTCAAACCCCCATAACTCAAATCCCATTGATTCAATCGTCGGCTTCAACAGCCCTTCTAGCTTATCTTCTAAACGCACTAAAACCTTCTTCCGTAATATTTTTAAGAACTCTCTAAAATAAGTCCTTAATTCAAATAACAAAAAACCCCGTAAAAACGGGGTTTTTTAAAAGTTAAGCCGCCGTTTATTCACACAAAAACGGCGCTTAATAATTTCTTTAAAAAATCTACTGTCAAACTATACAGTAAAACCTTATTTTGTCAAGGAGTTCAAAGGCGTTTGGGCTTTTTAAACTGCTCCAATACCGACGGATCTTCCAAGGTTGAGGTATCCTGCAAAATTTCCTCCCCCCTTGCCAAGGTTTTTAACAAACGCCGCATGATTTTTCCAGAACGTGTTTTTGGCAAGTTTGTACCAAAACGAATGTCATCCGGCTTAGCAATGGCGCCAATCTCTTTTGCCACCCAATCTCTTAACACCTGAATTAACGCATCTCGCTCAGCACCCTCATCAGGAATCTCCCGATTTAAGACAACAAATGCAGAAACCGCCTCTCCCTTAATATCATCAGGACGACCCACTACTGCGGCCTCTGCTACTTGAGGGTGCGATACAAGCGCCGATTCAATTTCCATTGTGCCTAAACGGTGTCCCGAGACATTCAATACATCGTCTATACGGCCTAAAATCCAAAAATATCCCCCTTCATCTTGATAAGCGCTGTCCCCCACCACATAGCAAGAGTCGCCATTTTTAATCGACCCCATCAAAGGAAAATACGTTTTTTGATAACGATCATCATCGCCCCAAACCGTACGAATCATCGAAGGCCACGGTTTTTTAATCACCAACAAACCGCCTTCATTATCCTCCAGCGCTTGCCCCGCTTCATCGACAATCGCCGCATCAATGCCTGGCAAGGCTTTGGTACAAGAACCTGGTTTAAGGGGGGTAATCGGAAATGGTGCCAACATATGTGCGCCTGTTTCTGTTTGCCACCAAGTATCAATAATAGGACAACGCCCTCCACCAATCTCATGGTAGTACCAAATCCACGCCTCTGGATTAATCGGCTCACCTACCGTGCCCAAAATTCTCAATTTAGACAGGTCATATTGACTCGGTAAATCCGAACCAAACTTCATCAACGCACGAATCGCAGTAGGGGCAGTATAAAAAACAGTTACGCCATGATCTTGGCAAACTTGCCAAAAACGACCCGCATCAGGGTAAGTCGGTACGCCTTCAAACATCAGCATGGTTGCTCCCACCGACAAGGGGCCATACGCCACATAAGTATGTCCCGTAATCCAGCCCACATCGGCGGTACACCAAAACACATCTTGCTCATTCAGATCAAACATCCACTCACAAGTGGCATGCGCATTTAACAAATACCCCCCCGTACTGTGTTGCACCCCTTTTGGCCTACCAGTTGAGCCAGAGGTATACAACAAAAACAGAGGGTGTTCAGAATCCACCATAACGGGATCATGGTAATTGCTCATTCCCGCCTCAGCTTCATACCAATCAATATCTCGTCCCGCCTTCATTGCCACATCATCTTTTGTGCGTCGGAAAACAATCACTTTTCGTACATGATCCCCCCCTTTTTCTAGCGCCTCATCCACCGCTTTTTTAAGCGGAATCGTTTTGCCACCACGACAGCCCGCATTGGCGGTAATCACCAACCTTGCGCCTGCATCGTCGATTCGGTCTCGTAATGACTCCGCCGAAAAACCACCAAAAACCACCGAATGAATCGCACCAATTCTTGCGCACGCCTGCATCGCAATCACCGCTTGTGGAATCATTGGCATATAAATCACCACACGATCGCCCTTTTGAACGCCCTGCGCCACCAGCGTATTGGCAAAACGACACACCTGATCATGCAACTCTTTATAGGTGTAACGCTCCACCGTGCCATCGTCCGCCTCAAAAATAATGGCTAACTTATCACTTTTGGTCTCTAAGTGACGATCAATACAGTTATAAGACACATTCAATTCGCCATCACTAAACCACTTAAAATGTGGTGCATTGGAGTCATCTAGCCCAACCGTAAATGGCTTAAACCAATCAAGCTTCTCGCGTGCCAAATCAGACCAAAAACCAACATGATCGCTTTCCGCTTTTGCATACATTTGAGCAATATCCGCCTCCGTTAACGCCACACTGCGCTTTAACTGCTCCGAAGGGGTAAACACACGAGATTCCGTTAAAATTGATTCTATCTTAGACATATCGACTCCGCTAGGTTGGATCAAATTGAAGTCTTCAATTCTAACACCCTAATCCCCAGATAGAAAATACTTGACCACGACATTTAAAAACCTTTGCACAAAAGAATTGGCGGATTAAAAGTACTTTTAATCAAAGATAAAGAGGAAGTTGAGCTTGCTCAATAGAGGCGACTTTAAAGCAGAAAAATTTAAAATAAAAAATTCTCCCTCCCTGTATTGTATTTCATGACTTGTTATATTTGGATAGGCGATTATAATAACCCGCATGAATACAGAAACCCTTGCGTCACGATTTAAAGCTTTTTCTGAACCCGTACGGTTACGAATCCTCTTTTTACTGCTAAAAGAGGGGGAACTGTGTGTATGTGATTTAGTAGAAACACTCGCACTCCCCCAAAGCGTTGTATCACGACACTTGGCCTATTTACGAAATCATCATTTAGTCTCAACTCGACGTAAAGGCGTTTGGATTTACTATCAAGTCATGCATGACAACAGTGAATTATTGCTTGAATACCTCCAACAAAATGGCAAAGAAAATAAAGAGATGCAAGCCGATCTTGCACGACTTAAAAGCAACAAATCATCCCAGCCATGCAGTTAAGTCGCTTAGGAAAACAGCCTTCTTTTTCACCCCCTATTTATTAAACTCAACATTCAGTTAAACAACAAGGAGCAAGGCATGACAATTAAAGTAGGTATCAACGGTTTTGGTCGCATGGGACGACTGGGATTACGTGCAGGCTGGGACAAACCCGAATTTGACATTATACGCCTCAATGAAATCGCTACCGATGCCATTGGCTCGGCGCACTTGCTTAAATTTGATTCGGTACACGGCATTTGGCCTTACGACACCACCGCCAAAAACAACCAACTGCAAATCAACAATAAAATAGTCGCCTACTCTTCAAATAAAACCATTCCTGATAGCAACTGGTCTGACTGCGATATTGTGATTGATGCAACCGGCAAGCACCACAAAAATCCAGAATCACTGCAAGCCTACTTTGATCAAGGCGTAAAAAAAGTCATTATTGCCGCGCCAACCGATGGGGCACTTAATATCGTCTATGGCATTAATGATCACCTATACAACCCAGCAACCAACCACCTACTAACAGCCGCCTCTTGCACCACCAACTGCCTTGCTCCCGTGGTAAAAGTCATGCAAGAAAAAGTCGGCATCAAACACGGTTGCATGACCACCATTCACAATATAACCAATACGCAATCCATTGTTGATACTGGCCACAAAGACCTACGCCGCGCCCGTGCTTGTAGCAACTCACTGATCCCAACCTCAACCGGATCGGCCAAAGCAATCACCAAAATTTTTCCAGAACTGGAAGGCAAACTCAATGGTCATGCCGTGCGCGTACCATTACTCAACGCCTCACTCACCGACTTTGTCCTTGAAGCCGAACGCCCAGTCACCGTCAAAGAGATTAACGGTTACTTTAAAGAAGCCGCTGAAAACAGCTTAAAAGGCATTTTAGGGTATGAAGAGCGCCCTCTTGTCTCGGTCGACTACCTCAATGACTCACGCTCCTCCATTATTGATGCACTGTCCACCATGGTCATCAACAAAACTCAAGTCAAAATCTACGCTTGGTACGACAACGAATGGGGCTATGTAAACCGCATGATGGATCTCGTCGCCAAAGTATCACGGAGCTTATAAATGCATCAAGGCTTACGCAACTACTTAGTTATTACTGGTGGCTACTGGGCCTTTACCCTGACCGACGGTGCGATTCGGATGCTCGTGGTGCTCTATTTTCATCAACTGGGTTATTCACCGTTTGAAGTCGCCATGCTGTTTCTTTTTTATGAATTCTTTGGCATCGTCACCAACCTAGTCGGCGGCTGGCTCGGTTCGCGTATTGGCCTAAACCTCACCATGCACATAGGCATGGGACTGCAAATCATCGCACTCGCAATGTTAGCCGTTCCAGAAGCATGGCTCAGTGTCGCCTATGTCATGTTTGCACAAGCCCTCTCAGGCATTGCCAAAGACCTCAATAAAATGTCCGCCAAAGCAGGAGTGAAAATGCTCGTGCCACAAGAAAACTCTTCACGACTCTTCAAATGGGTAGCGATGCTGACTGGCTCTAAAAACACACTCAAAGGTGTCGGCTTTTTTCTTGGAGCGGTATTACTTGAATTTGCTGGATTTCGCAACGCCCTGCTCATCCTATCAGGCGGGTTACTGTCCGTTCTTATCATCACCGCGACATTATTGCCACGCGGGCTAGGAAAAACAAAATCCAACCCTAAATTTAGCCAAATATTCTCAAATACCGCCGCCATAAACTGGCTATCCGCCGCACGATTCTTCCTCTTCGGCGCACGGGATATCTGGTTTGTAGTGGGGCTTCCCGTTTTTCTCTTTTCCGTACTCAACTGGCGCCCAAGTGAAATAGGCGGGTTTCTCGCTATATGGGTCATTTTTTATGGCATCATCCAATCCACTGCACCCTTGATATTACGCGGGCATAGTCCCAATGCAACCACCGCAAGCCTACTCGCATTTAGCCTAATGTTTATTCCAGCCGCGATCGCACTCGCCTTACAACAAAACATAGACCCAAGCCAAACCATCATCATTGGTCTCATTATTTTCGGTGCCGTATTTGCCATCAACTCAGCCGTGCACTCCTACTTAATTGTTGCTTGGTCCAGTCATGATAACGTCTCAATGAACGTCGGATTTTACTACATGGCCAACGCAGGAGGACGACTAACCGGAACGGTATTGTCTGGCTGGATTTATCAAACACAAGGCCTAATCGGCTGTCTCTCATGGTCAGCAGGGTTTATATTAGTGGCAGGACTCCTCTCATTAGGCTTAAAAAAGGCTCAAGCACAAAAAAACCCATAACTTATTCCACCGCAGAGAAAGCGGTCTATCCCAAGCTCTCTTGAGCCTTATTATATCCAAGCTCAATCATCTCAGAAGCCCGATCAAACTCTAAGGTTCCACATGCATTTCGAGCTATTTCAATAAAATAATCCGCAGGATAAGCCGCCAATTTTTGCCTTGCAATCGTACTTTGCATCGCATCAAAAGCCTGATTAGCAACATCATATGCCCCCCACTCATTCTCAAAACCACTGGCCGTCAACCCCTTAAAGCCCTCAATAAACTTCGCAATTTTCTCAGTATAGGGTGACTTAACTTGGTTCATTAAAACCTTATTTATCACCATTTCACCCTTGTCTTCTACCTTACCCCCCAAATTAACAGCAATCGTTAAATCCGTTATATCACTAAACGTAGGCGCAATCGGAACTGGGTTTAAAACACCGCCATCAATCAAATCAACCCCTTTATACCTAAACGGCGTAAAAAACAGAGGCAAAGAAATGGACGCCCGAATCGCATCAAAAAGCCGTCCCGAATTAAGCCAAACCTCTTTTTCATTACGAATATCCGTTGCGACAGCGGTATACTTAATCAACAAATCCTCAATATGCAAATCCCCCACAAGCTCAGTGAGCGTATTAATAATTTTATCCCCCTTCACCAGACCACTTCTCTTCCATGAAAAATCGAGCAATGTAACAATATCCATTTTAGTAATTGCCCGCACCCAATCTTCAAAATCATCCAGTTTTCCCGCCGCATAAACACCACCAACAAGAGCACCTATAGAACAGCCCGAAATAGATTTAATCTCAAAATCATTCTCCTCAAGCCAACGAATGACACCAATATGCGCCAAACCACGCGCCCCACCGCTCCCCAAAACAAGAGACACCGTCTTTTTATTATTTACTAACATAAACCGATAACTCCCTTGCGATCCAAAATAACGAAACTCATTTTATCCTCGTTATCTTATGAGACCTTTGCACGAAAAGTAAGGAGGGAGAAATTTTTGAGATTTAAAAGCTCCCATTAAGTCGACACTGACCCCACTTATTACCCCACTTATTAGCTGTATCAATGAGTTGAGGGGTTTTTAAGGGCTGACTACTTACCATCATCCCATGAATTTAAAAAATCAGCTAATACATCTCCATGACAACTTTGAGGCTTACAAAAACACCCCAACCGTTTTCCTGCTAACTTATAAACCTCGGCTTTGTCTTTATTAAGAAATTTTTCACAATCAAAGTCGTATTTATACTTTCTAATAACCTCTTCTCGACTATCGCCTTCTTCATACATAGAATACGGATTACCCCAATAAGATCCACGACCAATATATTCATATTTTGGAGTAGATTTTTGAGAAGAAAACTCATCATCTGTTTTAATATTAATCACACGAGTTATTTTAATTTTAATTTGTCGCAATGGAATGTTTTGATTTTTTAATAATAGAGTTTCATTAACAAATTCTTCACCGTCATCAAATACAATGGCATGAGTAATATTATTCGGATCAATTTCAGAAATATGGGATAAAGCTACACTAGAGGTTTCTTTACTAAACAACTTATTAATCAAATTATTATGATCATCCAGATACAAAACTGAGAATAAGTCAATATTCTCAGTTATCCTTAAAACCTTTCTTTGAAATTTCTCAAAGCAATTAAATTGCTTTGGATAAAGAATTAAAATACTTTTCATTTAATATAAGTGCTTAACTTTCAAGTCAAATTCTAAGTTTTCATTCAAGTAATCTACAACTAAACGCCGGTGACATAAATGTGGTTCATGTTCACTGCATAATAAACAACCATTTTCTAATAAAGTTGGTTTAACTAATTTTTCAACATTTCTTTGAGACATTAAATTAAGAAATTTATCTTCGTATATATCCCAAGGCATATCGCCTTTCTTATAAGAATTTAACATTTCTTTGGTTGGAGCAAGTTCTGGTGTATGTATATACTCTGTGCCACATAACTCTTTTAAGAAAAACCTAAGATCATCTCTTTTGGCGAAGCCAGCTAGTTGAGATACATTATTTAAACGCACATCCAATAATGTTGATATGTTTGATGATTTGATGAAATTGAAAAAAGTTTCAGCATTTTTTTTGGTAAAACCAATTGTATAAATATCCATTATTTTTCCTAAAATATTGTAGCGACTAACTTGTAACATGAGCCTTGATATTCTTCTCCAAGGCTTATACATAAAATACCCAAAACATCATCAATTTCGTTTACTTTTTGGTCAAAATTTGGATCTGTTACTGGCAAATCATAAGAAGTACTATTGTAGATAAATTTTGCTTTACGCTTATCATATTTATTTTTGTAAAGCTGAAGGCTATCCACCTGAACAAGATAAAGCGACTGATCAATTATAATACGGTTTTGAGTAATATCTAAATAATCCACGCTATTACTTTCACCCCAAATGTTAACTGGGTTATCGAGAAATCCAGTTAATTCATTGTCATCAATTTTATACCGTTGAACCCATCGTTGATCACTGATTAAAAAATTTTCAGGCTGATTTATTAGTGGAACAGATGATGCTAAAACCATTTCAATTTTTTGTTTTGGCTTAACAATATAGTGGCCATGGAGGTTAGTATAAGTGGATTGATCATGTGTTAATTCCGCCCCTTCAGGAGTAGACACAGGTCTTACCCACTGACCACTGGAAAGGCATTTACCAGCAACACAGTGCTGATTATGCTTTACTGAATTTGCTAAAATGACAATAGTTTTACTGATCATGAGGTATGACTCCATTCCACGGGGTACTTAACAATTAAGCTCAGCGACAACTAGTACAACGGATAAGGCTTGGCATAGCCAAACAAAATACGTTGTAAATTTCAGCTGTAGCGTTTTATTAGAACTACGGTGATGGCTGGCGAATAACTAAACTCACTGCCCACGCTTTTAAAAGAGACTACCGCACTTCGTAAATTTAATGTTGTTTTGTTGAATTATAAAGGGGGGAGAAATATTCTCCCCCCCCTGTCCATTCGAATGGTTTATCAAATGACCAT
>WFNQ01000232.1 GCA_015488565.1 Thiomicrorhabdus sp. | reverse complement strand
TAGCCTGTATTAATAGCCTGTATTAATAGCCTGTATTAATAGCCTGTATTAATAGCCTGTATTAATAGCCTGTATTAATAGCCTGTATTAATAGCCTGTATTAATAGCCTGAATCCCCTGTTATTACATATGTTTGGTCGTACTTACATTGTAACAATTTGGTTTGATTCAGGCTTTTTTGTTTCTGCTAAGTGGGACACCAGTGGCTTTGACCCCTTTATGCTGAATGACATTCATCCGATTGTATCAAATTAAAGTCGACACTGACCCCACTTATCGTCACGTTATATCCTATTAATTTTTAAGATTATTATAGGCTATAGATCCCTACAGCTTTACTAGACCACTACAAACCTTATTCGTTATAAGTTTTTTTCATGAATGTGTGAATAGTCTTTAAAAGTATTCCAATTTTCTTTCTTATCTTCTTTTAAATTGCTTATTCTAGGTTGTCCTTTTTTAAACATCCATTGCGAATGAGTAACAAGCTCACCGATTACTTCTGGTATTGCATTTCGAGGTGATCCATTGGCTATATTAAGAGCAACCAACTCAGCCCCTTTTTTACCCTCGGGCTTTATTATAACGATATATGGTTCATTCGTCATAAAACAAACATATTCTTCATTAGGTGCTTTGCAAGACCATGTGTAAATATCTAGTTTTGTGAGATCAAGCATTAAATGTAAACAGATGTGTAACCATCTTCCAAACTCATGTGCTGTAATTACATCCCCAATTTTTTGGGCCTGAGAAGGGTGGTTTTTTTTGTCAATATGTGCAGAAAGCTTATTTCTTACTGTAGATACAACAGCCTTGTGATCATGAGGAAGTAATTCAGAAAACCTTTTTTGTATTTCTGATACTTCCTTTACCTTTGATACCTCTAGTAATCTACGCGTCTCTTTGTTTCCTTGAATATCGTTACACAGGTCATCAATGCTTATGATTAAAGAATATAAAGGAGTTATGGCTATTTTTAATTTTCTTTTACGTTTAGTAGCGTTCTTTTGATTAGCGGAATCAGTTAGCAACTCTTCTAAATCTCGTAACGATTCTAAACAACGCCATAACTTATGAGCTGGACTATTTAAAGGAAACCATGCGTCAATCTCAATTTTTTCCAGAGAATCTGAAATAGTCCTCGTAGTTTCATCCAAATATATGGGCATACCTTTATTTTCAGTTTCACTTGTCATATTGGATACTTCTAACGCCTTGATCACCGGCAATTTAAAGTGGCATATTTTTGCTGTCTTTATAGAAAAATAAGTGCCGCTTTAAATTGTCCGGTGTAGCTATTTGTTAGCTCATTCTGCCAGCATTTTTTCCCATTTATACTGGCAATAACTACACTTACCTTCGTTATACTGCTCTTCAATACTCAAAGGTTCTTCACATATTTCACAGTTCACATATTCCATTTTATAACCACATGACACGCAACATTTCTCACTATGAATAAATGTGCTTTGATTGCACTCAGGGCAGTTTTCATATGGTGATTCACCACCATCTTTAATAGCATAATGTGCTTCTCCAGCTAGAGAATCATCTATGCACTGTTCAACAACATCATCAAAGAAAAAGTCAAAATTACATGATTTGCAATGAAAAGTTATTCTAGGATAACAATCTTCATTATTTGGAGCTTGAATCAATGATGAATGACATTGACCGCAACGCAAATGTTTTAAAGAATCCAGAACGGAATCGTATTGCCATTCAATAGCATCTATAGATGCTTTACAAGACTTCTCTTCAGCGGAGTAAACCTCACTAACTTCGAGTAATATTGCCCATGCATCATCACCAAGAGTTTTTTGTGGATCTTTATCTAAATAATCAGCTAAAAAATCCCTTATTAAAAGAAATGATTTTGCTACAATTTCACGGACTGCATCAGGTGATTTCGCAGTATAGTAATGCTCAAGATCATTTCTCAATTTATTTATTTCGTCAAAACGACCCCAGTCTACTGAAACATTCAGGCTTTTGAACCTTTCTTTAATAGATTGAACATCGACAGTTTTATTGCCCTTTCCTTCAAATACAATATCCCCACTTTCATTTTGGACTGGTCTTATATTTTGCTTTATAAGCAACTCTTTATTCTCATCAGGAGACAATTGACAAAGCTTATCTTTATAAAGAAGAAGTATTCCGGCAGAAATATTTCTTACTGCCGATACACTTCTTCTATCATCTCCATCTTGATAGTCTTCAATTCCGATTTGAATTGAATCAATAGCATTTTGAATGATGCTCATTTTTTCTCCTCAAGAGCTAACTATAATTAGACATCCTAACACATCTCATATTACACGTATGAACGATGTATAAAACAGCCTGTTTATCATTTTATTTAGCCTTAAAAAACGTTTAATCATTTGTTTTTATTAACTTTATTTAATACATTATTTAGGTTTCATAAACAACATCCCCTAACCCTAGGAGCCTGTCCGAGAACTAAAAACCGACTGCAAATCCCATAAACATCATAAGCCGAGCTTATCAAAGTCGTTAAATAGCCGTGCTATTCGCCTTTTTTGATAAGCTCGCCTTATAACGTTTCTGTAATTTTCGTTACGGTTCTAGTTCTCGGACAGGCTCCTAGTGGCTGAATAGTCCTCAGAATGATTGACGTCAAACCCTGAATCTAATGCGGCGGCTTCTTGAGCAAACTTGAGATCGGCTTCAAACTCGGCATAAATGGTATAAAGTGGCTCTCCTTTTACCACACGATCCCCCATTTTTTTATGAATATACAGCCCAGACCCTTTGTCAATCGGTGCTCCCGCTAATCGTGCAATGTGGGCGACCACAAAATTATTGATGGCATTTACAGTACCTGTTTGGGGTGCGGTGACATCATAGGTCAGCGAACCAAAACAGAGTGGGTTTGGGTTGCGTCCTTGGGCATCCAATATGTTATTAAATTTTTCTAAAGCGCGTCCTGATTGTAAAATATCTCGTGCAATGGCATAGCCTTGTCCTGCACGGACTTTGCTGTCAAACTCAATGATTCTTCCCGACAGTTGCAACGCTTTTTCTTGTAAATGTTTTGAGGCAAGCGGGTCATTTTCCAATACTCGCATAATGTCTCGTGCTTCTAAATTTGGCCCGACTCCAGATCCAATGGGTTGTTTGCCATCGGTCATAATCACTTCGAGATGCAAGCCTAAATTATCACCCACGTATTCAAACAGTTTACGCAGTTTAGTGGCCTTACTGTAACTGTGCATCTTAGCGGTAGGGCCAACGGGAATGTCAATGATTAAGTGCGTCACCCCTGCCGCAACTTTTTTAGAGAGTATTGAGGCAACCATTTGCCCTGGAGAATCCATTGAAAGCGGGCGTTCAACCGTAATTAAAATGTCATCTACAGGCGCGAGTTTGGCGGTTCCTCCCCATGCTAAACAGCCACCGTATTGTTTCACAATTTGTTTGAGTTTAGCAATGTCCAGCTCCACATTGGCAAGTGCTTCCATGGTATCGGCAGACCCCGCGGGTGAAGTAATGGCACGGCTGGATGTTTTGGGGATTAAGAGTCCATAAGCGGCCACAATAGGCATAATCAATAAGCTGGTTCGATTGCCAGGGATGCCTCCAATACAGTGTTTGTCAGCCACCATGGCGCCGTTCCAGTCAATGCGCTCTCCCGTATTAATCATGGCTTGGGTAAGGTAAAGCACCTCATCTCGATCCATTTCCGATTCGGCACAGCCCACTAAATAAGCGGTAATCTCAATTTTAGAGTAGCGATTGGCATTGATGTCTTGAATGATTTCAAGGTATTCAGAATAGGTTAAGCGGTCGCCAGATATTTTACGGTGAACATAAGACAGTGATTTTGGTTGTGTCGCATGTCTTACCTTAAGAGGGCTGCCTTCGGGTTGGTTGAACTGCTTAAACACCTGTTCACTCAGCCCAATTTCACCTGGTGCGATAATGCATTCGCCATCCACCACATTTAAAACGGCAAATACTTGGGTGGGAGGGTGATCGGTGTACACTTCAATTTTATTTAGCGCTTGAAACCCTTGGCTTTGATAGATGTCACAATCTCGGTGTAAATACACCACGTTCTCTTTGTAGGTATCAATGGCAATGCGTTTGAGCTTTAAGGTATTATCCATAGGAGTTACTCCGTTATTACTCGAAAGGGGGCTCTTGTGGGGTGAGGGCGGATGCCTCCTCTTGAGTATCTAAATCAAAATACGCTCGGCATGCTTCCAGTAAGTTAGCTCGACACGCCTTGCCAAATAGGGTTTTAGCCATAAGACGGCTTTTTTCAACTTCGATACCATGCAAATAAAAATTACCGAGGGCAAAGTGTGCACTCGCTGAGTTTTGTTCAACCGCTTCTCTGAGCAGTTTAACGGCAAGCATATTGTTTTGAGGGAGCAGTTTTCCTTCGGAATAGACTTGTGCCAACAAGACTTTTGCATCTAAATTTCCAGCAACCACGGCTCTTTTTAGCCAGTCTAAGCTTTCTTGTAAATTGGCCGTAACGCCAAGGCCATCGGAGTAAATAAGAGCCAGCCGAAACATCGCAATATCATCACCTCGTTCAGCGGATTTTTTAAACCAATAAAGCGCTTTTTTATGGTCTTGCTTTACCCCTAATCCATCGGCATAAAATACCCCCGTGTTGTACATGGTTTCAGAGTAAACGGGATCTTCTAATTTTAAGTGAACCGCTAAACGCGCTAAACGTCTGTGCCAATAGAAGGCTTGCGGGTAGTTCACCACATTGGGGTCTATTTGACCGGCATAATATCGACTGATTTGCAATTGCGCTTCGGGGTCATCTTTAATGGCTTTCGTGCAGATGGATTTCATTTCGCCAGTAAAATCTTTTTTACACTGGGGGGTTGCCGCGTATAAGTGATGGCTAAAAAATAGGGTATGAATAAAAAACAAAAGAAAAAGGGACTGTTTCATGGGGATTCGTTAAAAAACTCTATTGGATTGAAGTCATTTAAATATAACGTTAGCGACCATAAAAAACAATGACTAATGCAATGAATACCTCTATAATTGCCACAGTTTTGTCGGAGTGCCTTTAGGCTGAGATCGCGTAAGCGGGATCCGTAGAACCTGATCTGGTTAATACCAGCGAAGGGAACAATCAGATATCTCCTATGATTCACCTTGAATCGCATCTGTTTTCTACACAAGTCTTTAGAGCTTCGCCCATTTTTATATCGTTATTTAAAAAGGCCAAGCCATGAACCAAACCACTGATCGTAAAACCACGGATCGTCGCGAACGACGCGCTGCTGCTGAAGCATTTATTAAAAATGTCTCAGGTCAATCGTTTCCCAACTCTAAAAAAATCTATATTGAAGGTAAGTTGCATCCCATTAAAATAGGAATGCGTCAAATTACCACAAGCGATACCTACATCAGCGGTGAAGGCGACAATATCGTGACGGAGCCGAACGAGCCGATTAATGTTTATGATACGTCAGGGGCTTACACCGACAGCTCGATTGAAATTGATGTCTATAAAGGACTGCCAAAATTAAGAGAAGCGTGGATTGAAGCGCGTAATGATGTAGAGCAGTTAGATTCCGTGACCTCTGCCTTTACCCAAGAGCGTTTAGCGAAAGAAGGGTTAGAGCACATTCGTTTTGATAACTTACCTGCGGTAAAACGTGCAAAATCGGGTAAAAATGTCACCCAAATGCACTACGCTCGCCAAGGAATTATTACACCAGAAATGGAGTACATTGCCATTCGTGAAAACATGAAACGCGTTGAGATGGCAGACGATGTGTTAAAACTGCAACACGAAGGTCAATCGTTTGGTGCGTCCATTCCCAAAGAGATTACCCCTGAATTCGTACGTGACGAAGTGGCGCGTGGACGAGCGATTATTCCGTGTAACATCAATCACCCTGAACTAGAACCGATGATTATTGGACGTAACTTCTTAATTAAAGTAAACGCCAATATTGGTAATTCCTCTGTAGGCTCATCCATTCCTGAAGAAGTTGAAAAGTTGGTTTGGTCAACGAAATGGGGGGCGGATACCGTTATGGATCTCTCAACGGGTCGTAATATTCACGAAACCCGCGAATGGATTATGCGTAACTCGCCTGTGCCAAT